>NZ_JADEVX010000057.1:0-24057 GCF_015207925.1 Microcystis sp. LEGE 00066
CCACTCCCCAACCCCAGCCGTATATAGTATAAAAAAATTATAAAAAAGCCGAAATCAGGGAAAAATAGGCTTTTATCTGCCAGTAAATCTGGCAGATAAAATCGAGCTGCCAAGAGAAAAGTTAAAGGGCAAATGCAGTCATAGCAAAGGTTTTGGCCGTAAATGCCCGAAGAATTGCTGAGGCTGATGGACGAAGGGAAGGAATGATTAACTTTCGTTAACCTGAAGATGAGAAATAATCATAATGTTTTATATTGTCAAAGGTGTCATAGTTTCCTATGCTTTTTTTAGGTTGATAATTTTGCCTGACTCGTCAAATTTTTACCAACCAGCCCTAGAAAATAAAATTAGTGGATGAAAACGGTCACGATCGAGATAAAATTTAGGATGGTCTTACCCCCACCTTGCCACGATCCCGACTGCCACCAAAGCTAGAGCAGGAAAAGTAACAAGGAAAGAATTTGACTGAAACAAAGTTGATAACGCTAACGAGATTAATAGTTTAGTTTGGCTTGACAAGCGAGGAACAAAAAAATGCCAATTGCAGTAGGAATGATTGAAACCCTAGGATTTCCCGCCGTTGTGGAAGCGGCCGATGCCATGGTCAAGGCCGCCAGGGTGACTCTAGTGGGTTACGAAAAGATCGGTAGTGGTCGCGTCACTGTCATTGTCCGGGGAGACGTTTCAGAAGTGCAAGCTTCTGTGGCTGCCGGAGTGGAAAACGCCAACCGGGTTAACGGAGGACAAGTGCTATCTACCCATATCATCGCTCGTCCCCACGAAAACCTCGAATACGTGCTGCCCATTCGCTACACCGAAGAAGTAGAGCAATTCCGCAGCTATTAAACACCGTTAATCGGGGTCAGCATCTATAGAGTCGAAGAAAGCCAACCATTAGGAGACAAAAATATTATGTCAATTGCAGTGGGCATGGTGGAAACCCTGGGTTTCCCAGCCGTCGTCGAGGCGGCTGATGCCATGGTAAAAGCCGCCCGGGTAACCCTAGTAGGTTACGAAAAAATTGGTAGTGGTCGCGTCACCGTCATCGTCCGGGGGGACGTTTCGGAAGTACAGGCCTCCGTATCGGCGGGGACAGAAGCGGCATCTAATCGTGTTAAAGGTGGTCAAGTTCTCTCGACCCACATCATCGCCCGTCCCCACGAAAACCTCGAATTCGTTCTTCCCATTCGTTATACAGACGCCGTGGAACAGTTTCGTGAAAGTGTTAACCCGCAACCTTTAAGACGAATCTAGAGCGCAACTAACTTTTAGTGTAAACAAATTCCATGCAAATTGCCAAAGTTTGCGGAACCGTCGTTAGCACCCTGAAACCGCGCAGTATGACGGGAGTGAAACTTCTGCTCTTGCAATTCATCGACGCTCAAGGGCAACTTTTGCCTAAATACGAAGTAGCGGGTGATATTGTCGGAGCGGGAATTAATGAATGGGTGCTAGTGTCCCGGGGAGGAGCAGCCCGGATCGAAGACGGGCAGAACAATCGCCCCCTTGACGCGATGGTGGTGGGGATTATTGACACTATAACCGTAGAAAATCGCACCCTCTACAGTAAGAGGGACGAATTTCGTCAATCCGGTTAAACATCGATAAAACCCAAAAACAGTTAATTAACAACCAGCCAGCCAAATTCAGTATGGAGGAAGACTAACTATGGTCGTCCGCACAACGGCGACTAGTCCGAAAAAGCGGACCAAATCCCCAGAGGAAACGCGCATAGACGAGAGTGCCAAAGTCCACACCTTCTCTAACCTCAGTGGCGCTATCGAGATCGGGGCGCGAGTGGTGATCGCTCCGGGGACTTCCATCCGCGCCGATGAAGGAACCCCCTTTCACATTGGCGACGACAGCAAAATTCAGGACGGGGCAATCATCCACGGTTTAGAAAAAAGCCGTGTGGTGGGAGATGACGGCCGAGAATATTCAGTGTGGATCGGCCGGGGCAGCTGCATCACCCACATGGCACTCATTCACGGGCCGGCCTATGTGGGCGATCGCTGTTTTATCGGTTTTCGCTCCACCGTCTTTAATGCTCGCATCGGGGCCGATTGCATCGTCATGATGCACGCCCTCGTTCAAGACGTGGAAATCCCCGCCGGTAAATTCGTGCCATCCGGTTCCGTGATCACCAGCCAACAACAGGCCGATCGCTTACCCGATGTCACAGAAATCGATCGAGCCTTCACTCGTCACATTGTCGATATCGACCTCGCCCCCAGCGTCCCGGTCAAAGCCCACAGCCCAGCGACTCCTGCACCAGCAGCCGCTATAAACATCGCTAATGAGACGCTATATAGAAATTCGGTGACACCTATGAGTTTAAATACAAACATTCGAGCGCAGGTTCGCTCCCTCCTCTCCCAAGGCTACAAAATCGGGCTGGAATACGCCGACAAACGCCGCTTTAAAACCAGTTCTTGGTTAAGTGCCGGCTTTATCGACGGCAGCCGCGAAGAACAGGTATCCCAATCCCTAGAAGCCTCCCTGAGAAACCTACAGGGCGAATACGTCCGCCTGATCGGAGTCGATCCCGCCGCTAAACGGCGCGTACTGGAAATGATTATCCAACGCCCCGAAGACACACCGGGAGAACCGGTCCGCACCACCACCGCCGTCCACGCCGGTCATAGCAACGGTAACGGCAATTCTGACCTGTCGGTACAAGTGCGTTCCCTACTGGCCCAAGGACTGAAAATTGCCACCGAACACGCGGATAAACGCCGGTTTAAAACCAGTTCTTGGTTAACTGGACCTGCGATCGAAACCAAGAGCGAAGCGGGCATCATTCGCGATATTGAAGCGATCGTGACTGAAAATAGCGATGAGTACGTCCGCCTGATCGGGATCGACCCGCAGGCGAAAAAACGCGTCGTCGAAATGATTATTCACCGCCCTGGGGGAAGCAGCACCCCCGCTAGTAACGGCAGCGGCAAAGCCAGCAGCTACAGCACCCCCGCTAGTAACGGAGCCAGTTATAGCAGCAGTGGTAGCTTAAGTGGGGAAACGATCGCTCAAATTCGTTCCCTGCTCGCCCAAGGCTACAAAATCGGCACCGAACACGCGGATAAACGCCGGTTTAAAACCAGTTCTTGGCAGAGTTGCGCCCCGATCGAAAGCAATCGCGAATCCGATGTAATTACTGCTTTGGAAGATTGTTTACGCGAACATAGCGGCGAATACGTCCGCTTACTCGGTATCGATGCTAAAGCCAAAAAACGGGTTTTAGAAACGGTGATCCAGCGTCCCGATGGTTCGGTGGCTAGCAATGGCAACGGTAAAACCGCCACCGTTGCTGAACCGAGTTTCAAAAGCTATGCTTCTGGTTCTTCTGGCGGCGGTACTGCCACTTTAACCAGTACCTTAACCGCAGAAACGATCACTCAAATTCGCTCTTTATTGAACCAAGGTCACAAAATCGGGGCCGAACACGCGGATAAGCGTCGTTTTAAAACCAGTTCTTGGCAAAGCTGCACCCCGATCGAGAGCAGTCGCGAATCCGATGTGGTGGCCGCTTTAGAAACCTGTCTGCGCGACCATCAAGGGGAATACGTTCGTCTAATCGGGATTGACTCCCAAGCGAAACGTCGTGTTCTCGAATCGATTATTCAACGCCCTTAATTTCAGGACTCGGCGATCGGTGAAGGGAGATAGGTGTTAGGTGTTGGCAGACCGGGAAAAATACCGGAAACTCTAACCCCTACCCCCTAACCCCCGATCACTGATCACTGATCACTGAGTAACTGTCAATTATGTCCTTACCCCCCGTTCAACCTATTAGCCGCTCGGAATTCTATGTCAATGGTGATGTAACCATTGATGAGAGTGCGATCGTGGCTCCGGGGGTGATTCTCCGAGCAGCCCCCAATAGCCAAATAATTATCGGTGCGGGTGCTTGCCTGGGTATGGGAACGATTTTAACCGCCTATCAGGGTGTTATTGCTATCGGTGCAGGGGCAATTTTAGGTACAGGAGTTCTAATAGTCGGCCAGGGTGAAATCGGTGAGAATGCCTGTATTGGCTCAACCACAACGATTTTTAATGCTTCTGTGGCAGCGATGTCGCTCGTGCCGTCCGGTTCCCTGATCGGAGATACTTCCCGTCAAATTACCATCGAGGTGTCAGCAACCCCATCGGAACCGGAAAGGCCTCCTCTACCACAACCGGAACCCGTAGTCAGTCAAGTCTCCCCAGTCCCGTCTGTGCAGGAAGTGGTCGCCGAAACCGTGGCCAGTCCTTGGGATAGCGAGGAAATGGTCGCCGAGGCCAGTCCTGCGGAAACCAGAGAACAAGCATCTACTACTAACCGACCGAATCAAGCATCGGTGGTCGGAAAGGTCTATATCAATCAGTTATTGGTCACGCTATTTCCAGAACGTCATCGTTTTAATGGCAACAATAACCATAATTCTTGAAGGGGAAAATAATCGTTCACAAGCCAAAAATCTCAACAATAATTACTGAGTAATTAGACCTAATTTATCTAGAGTTCACGGCTGTCTAACTGTCCTCCAGGTACTGAGTATAATTGCTTAGAAATTCCAGTAATATTTAGCGATTGCCGACAATTTTTTGAGGTTGTAATTATTGATAATCTTCCTCAATTAAGGATTAGCTTTAATCGCTCAAAGCCTGATGAGCAGAAGTTTCTGTGTGTCAATCAGGTAAATTTTTGTTGATTTTTTTGTGTTTTTGTAGAGATTGTCAAAGTTAGATGATGAGAGATTAAAGAAACTAATCGCCCCAAGAAAAAAAAACAATTAAAATTTTAGGGATAGAGAAAAAAATGATCAGAATAGGGTAAAGTTCGTGTTAAGATGATCAGTTGAAAAAAACATTAGTGAAAATTGCTCCCTAACTTCGCTCCTAGCAGCAGGGGAAAGGAGCTTAAGAAAAATCTATGTCGGTTGACGGCGAGATTTTACAGGTGCGACTAATCATGCAGTTTATGGAGGAATAATCCCAATGGTGCAAGCCAAATCCAAAGGTTTCCAGGCCGGCGTAAAAGACTACCGCCTGACCTACTACACCCCCGACTACACCCCCAAAGATACCGATCTACTAGCTTGCTTCCGGGTAACACCCCAACCCGGAGTTCCTCCTGAAGAAGCAGGTGCGGCGGTAGCGGCGGAATCTTCCACAGGTACCTGGACCACCGTTTGGACCGATAACTTAACCGACCTCGATCGCTATAAAGGTCGTTGTTATGATATCGAACCCGTACCCAACGAAGATAACCAGTTCTTCTGTTTCGTTGCCTATCCTTTAGATCTATTTGAAGAAGGTTCCGTCACCAACATCCTCACCTCGATCGTTGGTAACGTTTTCGGTTTCAAAGCTCTGCGCGGTCTCCGTTTAGAAGATATCCGTTTCCCCGTCGCTTTAATCAAAACCTTCCAAGGTCCTCCCCACGGTATCACCGTTGAACGGGACAAATTAAACAAATACGGTCGCCCCTTACTCGGTTGCACCATCAAACCCAAACTCGGCCTTTCCGCTAAAAACTACGGTCGTGCCGTTTATGAATGTCTCCGCGGTGGTTTAGACTTCACCAAAGACGACGAAAATATTAACTCTCAACCCTTCATGCGTTGGCGCGATCGTTTCCTCTTTGTCCAAGAGGCGATCGTTAAATCCCAAGCAGAAACCAACGAAGTTAAAGGACATTACTTAAACGTAACCGCTCCTACCTGCGAGCAGATGATGCAACGGGCTGAATTCGCCGCCGAAATCAAAACCCCCATCATCATGCACGACTACCTCACCGGTGGTTTCACCGCTAACACCACCCTGGCGAAATTCTGCCGCGACAAAGGGTTACTGCTCCACATTCACCGGGCAATGCACGCGGTTATCGACCGTCAGAAAAATCATGGTATCCACTTCCGCGTTTTAGCTAAGTGCTTACGTCTCTCTGGTGGTGATCACCTGCACTCGGGAACCGTTGTCGGTAAACTCGAAGGTGAACGCGGAATCACGATGGGTTTTGTTGACCTGATGCGTGAAGACTATGTAGAAGAAGATCGCGCTCGTGGTATTTTCTTCACCCAAGACTACGCTTCCTTACCCGGGGTAATGCCGGTTGCTTCCGGTGGTATCCACGTTTGGCATATGCCGGCGCTGGTGGAAATCTTCGGCGACGATTCCTGCTTACAGTTCGGTGGTGGAACCCTCGGCCACCCCTGGGGTAACGCACCGGGTGCCACCGCTAACCGTGTGGCTCTGGAAGCTTGTATCCAAGCTCGTAACGAAGGTCGCTCCTTGGCCCGCGAAGGTAACGACGTTATCCGGGAAGCTTGCCGTTGGAGTCCTGAACTGGCTGCCGCTTGCGAACTCTGGAAAGAAATTAAATTCGAGTTCGAGGCTATGGATACCCTCTAATACAGCCCTTCAGAAGGTTGTTAGCAGTTATCGGTGCAAAATAATGCCGGGGACTTGCCCAAAATCGGCAAGCAGTCGCTAGAATTTCAACACTGATAACTGTCTAGCCAATAACTGAAAACTGTATAAAATGTATCCGAAAAAAGTTGTTCAAGATACCGCGAAAGTCTTACAAAGTTACCTAACTTACCAAGCGGTTCGCACGATTATCGATCAATTGTCAGAAACTAATCCGACTTTAGCTATTTGGCTGAGTCACTATACTTCTAGCCATTCCATTCAGGATGGCGAGGCCTATATTGCGGGGTTAATGACTGAGAATAAAGAGTTAGTTTTGCGGATCATGACGGTAAGAGAACATTTAGCCGAACAGGTTTTAGAGTTCTTGCCAGAGATGGTAAAAACGGGAATTATTAATGACAATACCGAACATCGTCGGCAACTTTTGGAACGTCTCACCCGTACTGCTATAAGTCAACCAGAGACATCGGAATTAAATCTCGATGTTGATGATCTACCCAACCCATAAGGAATCAAGAAACCCATGAAAACTTTACCTAAAGAGAAGCGTTACGAAACTCTCTCCTACTTGCCCCCCCTCACCGATCAACAAATTGCTAAACAAATTCAATACATGATCGATCAGGGTTATATTCCTGCTGTGGAATTTGAAAAAGATCCCAAACCCGCAGATTATCATTGGACGATGTGGAAACTGCCTTTATTCTCTGTTTCTGGTCCCCAAGAAGTTCTTAATGAAGTTCGCGAGTGCCGCACTGAATATTCTGATTGCTACATCCGCGTTATCGCTTTTGACAACATCAAACAATGTCAAACCATGAGCTTTATTGTTCATAAACCCAATGCTGGCCGCTACTAATTTGGCTGTCATCTAATTATTAACTATTGAGGGGGGTTCTTAGACCTCCCTTTTTTTCTATCATTTGTTATTGAAAATCGTTGATTAACATCCAAAAACACTTGATTGGAAAATCATTAAGGTTATTACCTTGAAATTCTACAGATTGATTTCTAACCCAAGCATTTGCTACTGTGCGGAAGCGTGTGTCTTTATATTGATTAACTTTCTCGGCTTCTTGACTAGGATTTTTCCGAGTATCCGATAAGTCTGAGGCTGTTATATAAAGACATTTACTATAAACAACAAACATAAAATTAAATCCTATATGTCCATGAGATAACCATCTTGAGGTTTCAATGTCACATTGATTGGTCATATTCAAATAGACTTCAAATTTATTAAATAGCTTTTGAATCCGAAATTGATCTAGTTTTTTTTCTTTATTCAGTATCTTACGCCATTCTTCTAAATCAATTTTCAGAGATGTGGAGGTGATATCTATACACTGCCAATTTACTGAGTTAGCAATAGGCTTAAGTAAATCTTCTGATAAACCTGCTAAACTCAAAGCACAAGCTATTCTGAGAGTATGCTCAAATTTAGATTCAAAAATTTTAAATGCTTCTTGATAAAAACTACTGACTAAATAATCGTTGAATGCCTTTTCCAACGTTGATATTTCAAAAAAATAGTTTTCAATTGAATGACCTTTACTCCAAATTAATCTCTTGTTAATTTTATGAGTTTTAATATGATCTTTTAAATCATTGCTACATTCAAATTCTCTAAATTCTCGATCAACAAAGCCCAAAACTCTATTGTTAACATCTGGCGGCTCTTGGGCAACTAAATCACAGATTTTTTCTATCTTAGCTCTATTTCCTAATTTTCCTTGTATTCGCTCCGCAGTATCAATAATAATATTTTTTAGTAAATATAATTTTTCCGCTGAAATCTGAGCTTCATTTTTTTTTAAAAGATTACAAATAATAGTAAAAAAAGCCTCATCATCGGCTCCTTCTAGCAATAAAAACCGATCCTGTGACATAATTATTTCAGTAACGTATTCTTCAGGAGTTAACTTTAATCCGTTCATAAAGTCGATAATTATCTAAATTTTTAAAAAGGAATGTTAATGTTTTCCAAATCATCATCTAGTATATAGATTTGATCTTCACTTCCAAGAGTATCGGTATTTATATTAGCGTTTGCCGTTGGTTGTAGTTCAAGTTTTATCATTCTCTCTCGATATTTGGATGCAATTACAGCAGAATGAGTACAAATAATGAGTTGTTTCTCATCAAGTTGTTTAACCATTTCTGGTAATAATTTACGTTGCCAATCAATGTGAAGTGAAATTTCAGGTTCATCAATTAAGACAACCCTACCACCTGTCATGTGACTGGCGGCATAAATTAAACCTACGACTTGTCTTTCTCCAGAAGACAAAATTTGCAGACTATGAATAGCTTCTTCATCACCAATTTTAACACCTAATTTCCCTCTGCCTTGAGGTAAGCTTGTAGAACCTATTTTTAATTGCTTTCTCTCTAAAAATCCATTGACTGATTCAAGATATCTTTCAATACTAGAATAAGCTGTTATTTGTTCATCTAGTCTTTGTTGAAGAGAACTTTTATACACGGATAAAACTCTACTAGCAATAGTTTTGTATTTTGGATCTGATTCAAACGATTTCAACTGTTCTATTAATTGTTTATAGACATCATCTGATTGATTACGATTAACTTGAAAAGATGAATTTTGCAATTTTTCCGAAAGTTCTATTATTTCTGTAATAACTTCTTCCGGCTCTTTTGTATTATCGTCTGTCTCAGATGATTGAGAAATAGCTTGAGAAAATTGAATAAAAGCTTGTGAAAGCAAATTTCTATCAAGACTAGCAATTTTTAATTGAGCTTCTGTTAATTCTGAATTAATATGTTCTTCTATTTCTATCGGTGAAGGATACTCAAGTCTAGGGACAAATTTCCCAAATAGAATCCGAGCTAATTCGGTTGATCTGGCGGAACTTCTGAGAACTTTGCTAAAATTAGGTGATCTTCGGGCAAAATGTCTAATTTCATTTTCATCTAAGGTAGCCCATGCCTCAATCATTGTTCTAAAAGCAGGGAAATAAGTTGCTTTTAAGTCAATATCTTGCTTTTTCCTAGAAGATGATCGATAATAAAGTGCAGATAAGAAAATTTCGCTATTTTCTTTTTGCTTTTCTTCTTCTAATAATTTTGTAAAAGGGTAAGAATCGACTTTTTCATGATTAACAAAGACTGTTGTTACTGTTTCTTTTATATCTTCTTGAGGAGAATTATGCTGTTCTATCAATATTTTCGTATCATCATCTAATGTAATGGTTAATTTTTGAAATTTTAAATAGCCAAAACGTCTAAAATCTTCGTTGACGGCATTAGCAAGAATATGCAATACAGTGGTTTTGCCTGTGCCATTACTTCCATGAATAATATTAACTCCATCTTGAAAATCAAGATTAATATCAAATCTTCCATGTATTCCAATCGCTTCTAAACGCTTAATAAATCGAGACATACCTTTAATCTCATATAACAGTCTCAAACGAAAATTATAATCTAATATGAAACTTTTGTCAAGTTTTTTCCTAAGCTGATCCGAACGGGTAATAATAACTAACACTGAGAGAGCTTATTTTAGTGCGATCATCGACCTTGACCTTGGTAAATTCTTGTCTAATCCTTTGAATTAGTCGATACTGCTGCCGATTCAACCCAAGGAAACCCCAAATAAATCTAACGCCTTCGAGCCGTTGCTTTTTTATTTTTTGATTCAATTCGTCAAAATATACCGATATTTTCTAGGTGTCGATAGCCTTGAATAGAGGTTCCTTTTAGGTTCAAAAATTTATCAACTATCATAGGTAAAATACTCTCGTTTTTGGCGATTATATCAAATCTTAACTCTATTGTCTATCTTTGTGGCCTTAACCTGTTTGTGCCGTAAGTCTCTCCCTCTATGAATTTTAGCTTTTATTTTAAGTTAATTATTTGCATAGCAATTCTGGAATAGCCTATTTTTTCCGATTTTATTGATACAAAGAGCGGGTGAAATCTAAAACTTTTTGTTGCTTTTCTTTGGGTAACTTATCGATTAAAGCTGTTAGCTTTTCTGTTAAAGATAACCAAGTTTTGTTCTGAGCTTTCCAGATGACAATAAATTGCTGCATTGGGAGAGAACAAAGGGCGATAGTTTCCCCTAGATCATTACTAAATTCAATTTCATAACAACCATCATTATAGTCTTCAACAATTGTCCCTTGTTCTCCCATCATTAAGTTATGTTCAGGCAAGTCAACTAATAATTCCACGAGGTCAAATAATTCTGGTTTAATCATGGTCTTTTTCTCACATATAAAGTTACTAATTTAGCTGTATCACTATCAGGCTCAACAATCCATCCAGTCCTCACTATTTCTTGTTGCCCTGGTTCAATTCCTGTAATTTCTAGGTCAACTTGATAGCGTTTGCCATGTTGATCTGTACTTTGATAAACAGCTTTTGCTTCAAGGGCTTTGTTAGCGATTTGTTGTAGAAGTGGCTCATAATTATCTTGAGTATATCCTAAGTGGCGTTGAAACATGATGGCTTTATTTAATCCTTTTGGATTGTCTAAATTGAGAGCATATTGAGTTAATTTTCTAGAATCTATTTTGACTTTGTTGACAATATCTTTTAATTTCATTGGAATTAAGACGATTATTAATTTTGACTTTGCCTCTAGTTTCATATTTCATAAGGGAGCATCTCACCTTTGCAATAAGTAGAAATGCTTAATGAGATCAATAAAAAAGTTAAAAAAGGCAACCATTTAGCTCTGGATTTTACCAGTGCAAAAATACTAGCCATGAGTAAAAGTCTTACAGAGCCTTAGTTAAAGCCATATAATACCAATGAGCTACTGAACACAAAATCCTGAAGTCTTTACGCAGATAGGGTTTGAGGCAAAAATTTTCCAATTTGACCTTTCCACCATTATAGCTTGTTTCGGGGCTGAAAACCAGCAAAAACATGGCTACAGAGGGAATCGCTTACTCTAGAGATTAATGACATCATCTGTGATCATAAGGTTAGCGATCACTATACAGCCAACTCCACAGAATCGCTCTACTCTAGATACAGTCAACAGTACAGCTATTTTCAAGGGAAAAATGTACCCAGTAGCGTCTTTTCAATTTTTTCTGAGAAGCCCCATGCAGTAAGGGTAAGGGTTTCGCCCTAATGCCAATAAAACAGCGACCTTATTTCCCCAAGCTTAGATTATACTGTTCGGATATGCCCTGCCCTACAGTTTGAGTTTTCAAGGTTATGGGTGCTAGTTTTCGGTACTCGTTAGAGTCTATAAACTGCGCTGAATTTAAACTGCGTATTGGAGCTTTTAGTACAAATGCTCAAACTGCACCAATCAAGATTTAATGGGTGAAAAGTATGTTAACATCGCTGACTCTTCGGAATTTCAAAAGCTATCAGGAGGCAACCTTATCTCTGGCACCCATCACCTTTTTAATCGGTGCTAATGCGTCAGGTAAAAGTAATGCACTAGAAGCAATTCGCTTACTTTCGTGGTTAGCGAAAGGCAGCAGGTTAGATGACATTGAACGCAACATTCAAAGCGGTAATGCAATTGCCCGTGGACAAGCGATCGATCTTTTCGGTGCAGAAAAAGAGTATTTTACCTTGGCAACACACATTGATAACGCTCCCGATGGTTGGACTGATTTCGAGATTGAAATTGGGCTATTATCAGACCAACTTATTATAATCGGAGAAAGTGTCAGTAAAGCTAGTAAAGATCAGAAATTAACACTTTACAAAATTGATGGCGATCCTAACCCACACACCGATGAAATTAGTGTGACGTATAACAATTTTAAAAAAGGTGGAAATAAGCCCCATATACCTTGTTCTAACCGACAAGCCATTTTTTATCAATTGGAAACTCCCAGTCGGTTCCAGCAAAATCATACTCAATCACAAAAAATTATTCCAGCAGTTACTAAAGTAATTCGAGAAACCTTGAGAAATATTGTCTTTCTTGATCCTCGTCCAGCAGTAATGCGGGATTATGCTTACGCTAAATATGATGATATTAAAGAAGATGGCTCTAACCTTTCTAGTGTTCTTTATGCAGTTTGTCAGCAGGGAGAGACTCAAAAAAACAAGTTGCTTGACTTCATTCGTTCATTACCAGAACAGGATATTACCGATATTCGCTTTAGCATTACAGACCGCAACGATGTTATGGTGAGACTAATAGAGTCTTTTGGGAAAAAAGAACATCAGATAGATGCTCCTTTGTTGTCTGATGGTACTCTGAGAGTTTTAGCGATTGCTGCAACTCTACTAAGTGTAAATCCTGGAACTTTCGTAATTATTGAAGAGATCGATAATGGTGTTCATCCCAGTCGTGCAGATAATTTAGTTAAGCAAATTCGGGAGATTGCCTTAGAAAGAAAACTGAGGGTACTGATCACCTCCCATAACCCGGCGTTACTAGATGCAGTACCCGATAGTGATATTGGAAATGTACTTTGTTGTTATCGAGATCCGCAAGCAGGAGATAGTCGTATTGTCCGATTAGCTGATTTAGAGCGTTTCCCCGAATTAATTGTGCAGGGAACTCTTGGTCAGTTGATGACTAAACAAGTATTAGATAAATTCTTAAAAGATAAGTCCACAGCAGAACAACGTCAACAAAACGCGCTAAGTTGGTTAGAGCAATTAAAACAGGGAGAAGTAGCCTGATGGGAGCTATTTGTCTGATCGATACTTCGATCTTTTTAGAGATACTTAATGTCCCCCAAAAGGCGAGTCAATCTGAGTTAATATTTCAAGAGTTAAAAGAGAAAATCAAAGCTGGGGAATCTCTTTTTTTGCCAATGGCGACCATTCTGGAAACTGGCAATCATATTGCCCAAAATGGAGATGGTAATCAGCGACGTATTTGTGCAGAAAAATTTGTCAAGCAGGTAACACAAGCTCTTGAAGGAAAATCTCCCTTCACCCCCATTAATTTTCTAAAGAAAGAAGACCTGCAAGGATGGTTAAAAGAGTTTCCTGATGAAGCGATGCAAGGTAGGGGACTGGGAGACCTTTCTATCATTCATGATTGGCAGAAAATTTGTGATCAAAATCCAAGCCGCCGCGTCTATATATGGTCTTTGGACAAACACCTTAAAGGTTACAATCGGCCACCGAAGTTATGAGTAATTGACTACGGATTTACTTTTAATGGTACATTTGTATTTTAAAAGGTAGAGATTTAATTACTGGACTTCCCCCCTTGACAAAAGACCATAACCCGTGCTGTATCTGAATGTGCCGTTACTGGGTACAAATTAAGGAAACCCCGAATAAATATAACGCATGATTGTTGCCGAGGAGAATTACGATTAGGGAATTTTCCCCTAAACTTCCCCCACTCACCTATAAGTAAATATTGTGATAAACATGGGTACACCTAGAAAAATCAACGGCTGTATCCCTGGGGCGGGGTTGGGGAAGTGGCGAGAAAAAAGCTGGTAAAATAACTCTAGGCAACCTTAAAAAGAATTCATGAAAGCGCAAACAACAAGTAAAGATAGCCTGATCCTACGGCAAGAAGTAGTGGGAGCGCGTCGCCCTAGTAACTATTTTTGGGCTGTAATCGTCTCTATTGGCGGTCTAGGGTTTCTCCTCGCCGGTCTTTCCAGTTATTTTAAGGTCAATCTACTTCTCGTTAGCGATACCAGTGCCTTACAATTTATTCCCCAAGGAGTCGCTCTCCTCTTTTATGGCACTGCGGGGACCCTCTTAGCCATCTATCTCTGGTTATCTCTCCTCTGGAATGTCGGAGGTGGTTACAACGAGTTTAATAAGGAAACTGGCAAACTTAAAATCTTTCGTTGGGGCTACCCCGGCAAAAATCGTCGCGTTGATCTCGATTGGCCCCTGGAAGATGTGCAAGCTGTGCGGGCCGAAGTGCGAGAAGGACTCAACCCGAAACGGGAACTATTCCTGCGGATTAAACAGCGTCGCGATATTCCTTTAACTCGCGTCGGTGATCCGATGTCCCTCTCGGAATTGGAAAATCAAGGAGCGGAACTCGCTCGTTTTCTGGAAATTCCTCTAGAGGGATTGTAAGCCTTTTTTCGCTCTTTTTGGCTATAAAATGATGAAGATAAGAAAATCTGGCTGGCTGTCTGTGGTTTGTGTTTTTTTAATCACAACGACCACACTTTTCGCCTGTTCTTCCCCAGAAGCTAACTCCACCCCCGATAATTCTAGTATCACCCAAACCTCTCAACCTGCCAGTTCGGGCAGTGTCAACATGGATAATTACAAACCCCGCTTAGATGGAACTGCTGTCGTCGAGATGATCATCAAAGGTAAACCGGTAACGATCGAAATTGATGGCAATGCGGCCCCAATTACTGCCGGTAACTTTGTGGATCTGGTGGAGAGAGGTTTTTATAATGGTTTAACTTTCCATCGCGTGGTTACAGAACCGCAGCCTTTTGTCGCCCAAGGTGGTGATCCCCAAGGTCGCGGAACTGGTGGTTTTGTCGATCCAGAAACCAAGCAATCCCGTTATGTTCCCCTGGAAATTCTCCTTAAAGACGAAAAAGAGCCGATTTATGGGAAATCAATCGGTCAACAGGCCACGTCGCGCACTCCCATCGTCGCTTTACCCCATAAACGCGGTGCGATCGCGATGGCCCGTTCTCAACAGCCTAATTCCGCTTCTTCTCAGTTTTATTTTGCTCTGTCGGATATCAATTTCCTCGATGGTGATTATGCCGTTTTTGGTTATGTCACTAAGGGAATGGAAGTGATCGATACGATTAAACAAGGGGATAAAATTGACTCGGCTAAAGTTATTTCCGGTGCAGAAAATCTGAAAAAATAGCGATCGGTTAGGGTGGGTTCGCGGGACGATAATTTAATTTTCCCCCTAACCCACCCAATCATTTAATATTCCGATAACTGATAACTGATACCTGATAACTGATAACTGATAACTGATAACTGATCAATGAATGTTGTGGTGACGGGAATTGGGTTGATCAGTTCTCTGGGAAATTTAAGTCAGAGTTGGCAAAGATTACTAGAGGGCAAAACTGGTATAACTAGACAACAACCCTTTTCTGATTTACCCGCTTTACCCTTGGGTTTAATCGGTCATAAACCCGCATTTTTAGAGGATTTAACCAAAATTGCCCTGATTGCTGCCCTCGAAGACGCGAAGTTAACCCCTCCCTTAAAGGATTGTGGTGTCACTATCGGTTCTAGTCGCGGTTGTCAGGGTTTATGGGAACGGATGGCAGCGACGGGAATAGTAGAAAACTGGTTAGATAGTTTACCCGATCGCGCCTCGGTATTGACCGCTAGATTGATAGAAACCGGCGCCCCAGTGTTAGCACCCATGGCGGCCTGTGCCACGGGCATCTGGTCGATCGCTCAGGGTATAGAATTAATCAAAATGGGAGAATGCGATCGAGTTTTAGTCGGGGCGATCGAAACTCCGATCACTCCCTTAACTCTGGTGGGATTTGAACAGATGGGAGCTTTGGCGAAAACGGGCTGTTATCCTTTTGATAGAGCTAGGGAAGGCTTAGTTTTGGGGGAAGGGGGCGCGATTTTAGTCCTTGAATCGGAAGAACTGGCTTTAAGCAGAAATGCCGCCATCTACGGGCAAATTTTGGGCTATGGTTTTACCTGCGATGCCGATCATGTTAGCGCCCCGGCGGTGGATAATCGTAGCGCTACCAAAGCCATAGAACTATGTTTGCACAGAAGTCAATTAAGAAAAGATGAAATTAATTACATTCACGCCCACGGCACTAGCACGCGTTTAAACGATGAACGGGAGGCAAACCTGATCGCCAGCATTTTTGGCTCGCAAGTGGCTGTAAGCTCGACAAAAGGCGCAACAGGACACACTTTAGGGGCTTCGGGGGCATTAGGTGTGGCTTTTTGTTTAATGGCTCTAAAAAATCAGCTAATTCCCCCCTGTGTCGGTGTGCGCGAGTCGCCTTTTCAATTAAATTTAATTAGATCGGCTGTTAATTTTTCCCTGCACAATTGTCTCTGTCTTAGTTTCGGTTTCGGAGGACAAAATGCCGCCATCGCAGTGGGGAGATGGGGGAGAAGGAGTGGGAATCATGAATTATAAATTATAAATTATAAATTATAAATTATAAATTATGAATTATGAATTATGAATCATGAATTATAAATTATGAATTGGGGAGACGGGGAGAATAAATAAAAGCAACTCTCCTGATAACTGATAACTGACGACTGATAACTGATACCTGATAACTGATAACTGATTATGGATACACCGCGACTACATCCAGATACGATCGAAGAAGTTAAACAAAGAATTGATATTGTGGATTTAATTTCCGAGAGAGTCGTCCTCAAAAAAAGGGGAAGGGAATACGTTGGTTTATGTCCCTTTCACGAGGAAAAATCCCCTAGTTTTACGGTTAGTCCTGCCAAACAAATGTATTACTGTTTTGGCTGTGGTGCGGGGGGAAACGGGATTAAATTCTTTATGGAGGTGGGGAAACAATCTTTTAGTGAAGTGGTTTTCGATCTTGCTAGAAGGTATCAAATCCCGATTAAAACTCTAGCAGTAGAACAGCGTCAGGAATTAGAACAGCAATTATCCCTCAAAGAACAATTATACGAGATAATGGCCGTGGCGGTGAGTTTTTATCAACACGCCCTTAGTCAACCCCAAGGGGAAAAAGCGTTAGATTATCTCAAGGTACAACGACAATTAACTGCGGAAACTATCACAACTTTTCAACTGGGATATTCTCCGGAAGGTTGGGAAACGCTCTATCGTTATTTAGTGGAACAAAAGCGCTATCCTGTGGCTTTAGTAGAACAAGTGGGATTAATTAAAGCGCGTCAAAATGGTAGCGGTTATTACGATCAATTTCGAGATCGTTTAATGATTCCTATTTTTGATAGTCAAGGACGAGCGATCGCTTTTGGTAGTCGTAGTTTAGGTAATGAACAACCAAAGTATCTAAATTCTCCCGATACTCCTCTATTTGAAAAGGGAAAAACTCTCTTTGCTCTTGATCGAGCTAAACAGGCAATTATTCAGCAAGATTTAGCGATAGTTGTGGAGGGTTATTTTGACGCAATCGCTCTCCATGCTGCGGGTATCACTAATGTGGTTGCCTGTTTAGGAACAGCTTTAAGTCAAGAGCAAATTAAGCTACTTTTGCGCTACAGTGAAAGTAAACAAATAATCTTTAATTTTGATGCCGATCAAGCGGGAATTAAAGCGACACAAAGGGCGATCGAGGAAATTAACTCCCTAGTTTATTCAGGACAAGTTAACCTAAAAATCCTCAATCTTCCCGATGGTAAAGATGCCGATGAATTTCTTAAATCTCGTGCTGACGGGGTGAATAGTTATCGAGAACTAATCGAAAAATCTCCTTTTTGGATTGATTGGCAAATCTCGCAAATGTTGGTTAATAAAGATTTAAAACAGGGACTACATTTTCAACAAGTAGCCAATAGTATCGTGAGTTTACTGCAAAAGTTAATCGATAGCAATCAACGCACTTTTTACCTCGATTATTGTGCTGAAATTTTGGCTCAAAAAGATGCGACTCGTTTGCCATATATTTTAAAAAATCTCTCCAAACAGGTTAATAAACCTCAAGGAAAATCCCCAGCAATTAAGAGTAAAAACATCTTAGATAAATCCGAAAAAAATGGCACAGAAAAAGCCGAATGGTTATTATTATTAATCTATCTCCATTCTCCCGAACATCGGAGGCTCATTTGTGAACTTTTGGATGAAAAAGATTTAATTTTTAATGTCCCTGATTATCGTTGGTTATGGCAAGTAATTCTAGAGTTAGAAACCCAAATTACTAAACCAAGAGATTTGATGTCAGCTTTACAGAATCATTTATTGATGATAACTACAGACAAAAATCGTGATTTTAATTCTTTATTTCACTTAAATGAACATACCAGTCAGGAAATTTTGCAACCAGAGGAACAAATTAAAGATGCTATTATAGCTATGGAAAAAATTAGTTTAATGGAATATCGTCGCTACTGTCAAGAACAATTAATTAATGCTCTCGACGGCAATCAACGGGAATTTTATCAGCAGGAATTCTATCAAACTGTTAATAAATTAATCGCAATTGATCCTCACTACCAACAAGCTTAATTAGGGTCTGCTGAAAAAGGTTTTCCTGGGGGCAGGGTGTGGGGTGTAGGGTGTGGGGTTTTAGCGATTTTCATCTGGTCAATTACCTAATTTTCAGGGAAAAAGTTCAGGGATTTTACCCCCGATCACTCCAATGGTTGGCACTTTTTGAGGGAAAAAAAGTCTAAAAGGTTTACCCAACAAGGTTTTTAGATTTATTCAGCAAACCTTAATTATCTAATTGCTTAAAAACTAGACAATTGTTCGGCAATAATAGATACTAACTTATCCACTGCTCCTGCTTGTCCGCGCACTGCCCGCAATTTTTGCCGGATAGCCTCTAATTGTTGGGGATTTTCTAACCAAGAACTAGCCATATTTGCCACTTCTTCTGGTTGTAATTCCCCCAATAATTCCGGAACAATTTCGGCACCAGCCCAAATATTTGGCCAAGCATATAAACGCTTTTTCCGCAACATATAGAGATTAATTATCTTAGCAAATAAAGAACCCACCCCCGGCAGTTGAGCTAATAAACCGGGTAAACCGTCCCAAGTTCTCATCGCGTCTAGTTGCTGAGTCGGTAGTAGAATAATCATCGGGATTGCCAGCGCCCCTAATTCAGCAGTATTAGCACCCACCGTCGTTAAAGCTAAATGACAGCGAGAAAGCTGGTTATGGGCGGGAAAATCGGTAATTAGGTCAACTTTTACCCCCTTATCTGTTTCTAGATAGGGTTTTTCGCCGTTTTTTAATTGGGCAGCACTCCAACCGGTTTTAGTGATCATAGGATTATAGCTAGGATCGGCAAATTTCGCCAAATAAGCTAAATTTAGGGTAGGAGCGACGGGAATTAAGAATTTAGTCCGGGGATCCTGCGCGTGTATCTTTTCAGCAATGGCTAGGGTTAGGGGTACACCCTGGGCTAATTTCGAGGGTTTGGAACCAGGGAGAAGTGCAATTAAGGTAGCGTCATCAGGGGTGATAGCATTGGGCAAATCCACCATTAAATCGCCGATAACGGTAAATTTATGCTGATATTGTTGGGGAATATTATTTAATACACTTGTATTCATCACGGCAAAGCGATCGATCCCCCGATACCAACGCGCTTCCCATTCCGCATAGATAATCGTGCGATAACCCAAACGTTTACCGATGGTGAGGGCAAAAAATTGATCGCCCCCTAAAAATAAAACGATGCCCTTGGGGTGCCAATCCCAATTATCGGCGGTTTTTCCCCAGAAAAGAAAATTAAAGAAGTTTTCTGGCGACTGGACTCGATCGACCTCCGGATATTTCCTAACTACTTCCGTTTCCGCCCCCATAGAATGAGTACAAGGGGAAAGAATCACCGAAATCCGCAACCGCGATCGATCTTCTGTTAAGTTTTGTCGCAATCTCTTGACAACTGGACGCACCCATGTAGATATTTCTCCCGGGCCATTAGAGAGAATGAGAAGATCAACAGGAGAATCAAACATGATATGTGGTGAGGTAGGAAGTTTTCGTTTTGGGGAGACAGTATTCAGGAGTCAGGAGACAGTATTCAGGAGACTATTTTTATTTGTTTTCCCCTCTCCCTTCTCCCTCACAACGCGCGCGAAGTGGTTTCCCTGTTGCGGTGTTGCCTACTTGCTATTGAATAAAGAGCGAATCGCCTGATGTTTAGGGTGATCAAACTCTGGGAGAACCTTGCGGGTATCGGTAATCAACCAATCCAGGGCTGCTGCTTCCACATCGATCGCCGCGCCGGTTTTATCAACACAATAGCGCCCAAAGACCAACTTATCCACCAAACGGGCCCCTGAACCGAGGCGAGAATATTCAAAAATAACGCTATTATCCACCGTTGCGCCGCCACAAATCCAACAATTGGGACCAATCATACTCGGACCGACAATTTTCGCCCCGTCTTCAATGCGCGTCATTGCCCCGATATACACAGGTCCGGTGATATCGACTCGATTCCAGTTTACCCCCACATTTAAGCCCGTGTAGATGCCCGGTTTAACTTCGATGCCGGGGATAGCAACATTTTTAATTTTCCGGGATAACACCCCGCGAATTGCCTGCCAGTAGTCGGGGACTTTACCAATATCCACCCATTCAAAATCCATGTTTAAAGCGTAGAAAGGCGCACCTTTAGCGACTAATTGGGGGAATAACTCGCCACCGATGTCGTATTTACTATTAGGGGGAATAAAATCAATGATTTCTGGCTCAAAAATATAAATTCCCGTGTTAATGCAGGTACTCAAAGCTTCATCGATGGCGGGTTTTTCTTGGAAACTGAGAATCCTTCCCTCCTCGTCGCTAACTACCACCCCGTAACTGGATACTTCCTCTTTGGGGACGGTTTTGGTGACGATAGTGGCGATCGCTCCTTTTTCTCGATGCCATTTAACGGCTGCGGTTAGATCGAGATCAATCAGCGCATCACCACAGAGAACCACAAAAGTATCGTCAAAAAAGGGATTAAAATCTTGAATTCGTCGTAAACCGCCCGCCGACCCTAGGGCATCACCGATTAACTCGCCCTCTTCGATTCTACCCTCAAAAGAATAGCCGATATGCACCCCAAAACGCTGACCATCGCGGAAATAACTCTCAATTTCTTCGGCTAAATGACTGACATTCACCATGATTTGATCAAAGCCATGCTGTCGCAACAGTTCCAACAAAAACTCCATCACCGGCTTTTGTAAAATCGGGATCAGGGGTTTGGGAATCGTATGGGTAATCGGACGCACGCGAGTTCCTTTGCCTGCCGCCAAAATCATGGCTTTCATCGATATTTATTTCCTTTTGCGATCGAGGTCTGAAGTTAAATCATGCCTAGTGTACCATTATCGGCTCGGAATCAGTAGTTATATATCCTCGTGACCATTAGATCAACCTAGACTTCCTGCCTAATTTTTCCAACAGTCGGCTCTCTCAGGTTTGGTGGGCAAAATGTATTCTAAGATACAGTCCTGCTGGCGGTCGCAACGCGCTCGCTACGCGAGACCGCGTGGAAGGAACCACAGGGACACAGAGAACACAAAGATCGATCGCTCCTATATAAGTTAAACTGGTCGCAACGCGCTCGCTACGCGAGATCACACAAAGAATAAGAGAGCCAAATGGTGAGCAAAAATTTGACTACTTGAGATAATAGAAAGCGATTTCTTTCTCCTTGAGAGGAGCAAAATCGGCGGCTAACAACAGCTGATTTAATTCCTCTTGGGGGATATGTTTGGCCCCGATGCGGACAATTCGCGATCTCATCGTGTTAGAAACCCCGCTTCTTTGTCGTCCTGCTTCCAAACCCATTACCCGGTGATAAAGTTCCAATTTTGCCGGGGGAATTGGGGAACCATCAAAATCAATGCCATTAGCGATCGCCAGATCAATGGCATCAGCACCCGTAGTTGTGGTTAAATTAGTTTCGGTGGACATAAAGACAATATAAAGGATCGTTGCTATTTTATCAGGCGATCGATATCCGCCGCTATGATCAGGAAAGTAATCTTTATTTCTGTGTAACTATGGCTCAATTGCCGACCTATCAACCAAAACAGTTATCCCTAGGCCCCCTAGAAGCGGAAATTCTCAATATTGTCTGGGAATTAGAAACCGTCAGCGTTAAGGATGTCCACGATCGCATTTTAGCGGATCCAGAACGAGATCTAGCCTATACTTCTGTGACTACGGTACTGCGTCGTTTAACTAATAAAGGCTGGTTAAGTTGTTATAAACAGGGTCGAATTTTCTACTGGAAACCGATGGTTTCTAAGGAACAAGCACAGGCAATTAAAGCCTACGAACAATTACATCGTTTTTTGGCTATTGGTAATGCGGATGTGGTGGCTTCTTTTGCCGATAGTCTCGATACTGCTAGTGTCGAACAATTAAAAGCGATCGCATCTCGTTTAGATACCCTGCGTCAACAACGGAGAGAAAGCTAATGCACGGTTCAATGTTATTACTAGCATTAACTATCGCTATTGGTTTACGTTGGTTTCTGCCCAGCTATCAGCGTCGTTGGCAGACAACGCTATTTTTCTTCCTCTTTCCTCCTTTGCTGCTGTTAATGACAGTTATATCGGTGGTTTGTATGGGCTATCGCGGGCAAATGCTAGGCTATAACTCTAGTTTAATTAGTTACTTTAGTGCCATAATTTGGCTAGTTTTTGCTCTATTTTGTCTGATAAAACTTTCCTATCAAACTTGGCAAACCCATCGGGATTTTAGTAGTTATCCCCTCAAAAAAATCACCACTCAGAAGGCGAGAGTTTTAGCGGTGGATTTTCCCTACAGTGCCAGAGTTGGCTTCTGGAAGTCGGAATTAATTGTAACCCAAGGATTATTAAATCTCTTGGATCAAGAACATTTACAAGCAGTTTTAGCCCACGAACAAGCTCACCAAGAATATCATGACACCTTCTGGTTTTTCTGGTTAGGTTGGTTGCGATCGATGTCTTCTTGGCTGCCCAATAGCGAGAATTTATGGTCAGAATTGGTCTTCTTGCGGGAATTACGCGCCGATAAGTACGCTTCTGGACAGGTGGATTATTTACTATTAGCTGAATCGCTGCTTTTAGTGGCAGAAAAAGTTAATCAAGTAGCGGAAATAAATTTCTCTGATAGTTGCTGTGTCGCTCTCAATGATCATTCCTTAAATAATCGTTTATTAGAGAGAATCGATGCTTTAGTCGAGTCAGAAAAACCCGAATTTCCCAGATTTAACTATCAAGTCTGGCTATTGCTTTCCCTCTCCCTCGCTCCTTTCTTACTCTTGCCTTTACACTCCTAAAAATGACCCTAGAAGTTGGACAAAAAGCCCCCGAATTTGCCACCCCCAACCAAAGGGGCGAAATTAGCAAATTAGCAGATTTTGCCGGTCAATGGTTGGTCTTATATTTTTATCCCAAAGATAACACTCCGGGCTGCAGCACAGAAGCGATCGATTTTACCGCTTTGTCGCCGCAATTTCAGCAATTAAACGCGGTAATTATAGGAGTTAGTCCCGATTCAGAGAAGTCCCACTGTCGTTTTATTGAAAAACACAATTTAACTATTCAATTATTGAGCGATACCGAACATCAACTGGCGGAAATTTATCAAGTCTGGGGATTAAAAAAATTTATGGGCAAGGAATATATGGGGATTAAACGATCCACTTTCCTGATCGACCCCCAGGGAAATATTGCCTATATTTGGTCAAATGTCAAGGTAAAAGCCCATGCAGAAGCGGTTTTGAAAAAACTTGAGGAATTGCAGTAGCAAGCCCCTAGCAGTTGATTTTTTCTGGGTACTGATCGCGCTCTTTTAATTACCTAAGCAAAATTAATTACACATATCTAACTACCCCTTGCATGAGTGCCTTTTGCCTATCCTAGCCAAGAAATTAATTTTGCACGACTACTTAGGGTTGGCTGAATAAAGCTAAAAACCTTGTTGGGTAAGACTTTTAGATCTTTTGTCAATTAAAAAGTACTGGATATGAGAGTGATCGGGGGGAAATTTAGGCACTTTTTCCCTGAAAATTAGGTAATTGGCCACCTCAAAACTGGTAAAACCCCACACCCCACACC
>NZ_JADEVX010000295.1:0-3513 GCF_015207925.1 Microcystis sp. LEGE 00066
CCCCACACCCCACACCCTACACCCTACACCCTTCGTTAATTAACCATAATAGGGTGGCTCATTACCCGGTTTCCATTTGATATTACAGCCTAAACTGGGTTTTTGCTCCGTCGGCACCGGTTGACCGGCTAAAACCTTGTCAATAGCGGCCCGGAGATCTTTGCCTGTCACCGGTACACCATTACTAGGACGACTATCATCCAATTGACCGCGATAGACTAGAATGCGCTGACTATCAAAGAGGAAAAAATCGGGAGTACAGGCTGCCGTGTAAGCTTTCGCCACTTCTTGGCTTTCGTCATAGCATAAATTGAATTTAAAGTCAAGGGTTATCGCCATTTTTTTCAAATTTGCGGGCGAATCATCGGGATATTTCTCCACATCATTAGAACTAATGGCGAGGATGCCTAGATTGGTGTTAGCATAATCGCGACCTAGACGGGTAAGTTCTTCTTGAATGTGTTTAACAAAGGGACAATGTTCACAGAGGAAGATGACTAACAGAGCGGTTTTCGCCGCAAAGCTGTCCAGAGAGATAGTTTCACCCGAAACCACATCGGGTAAGGCAAAACTGGGAGCTTTTGTCCCCAAATCTAACATTGTGGACTCGGTGCGTGCCATAAAGTTTCTACTCTTTTCTATAGGGAGGACTGAGATTTTTATAGCATTTCATGCTTCATCGCGCAAATTTAACGCCTTAATCAGTAAACAGTAATTAGTGAACTTAAAACTCACATCTGATAACTGATAACTGATAACTGATAACTGATAACTGATAACTGCCATAACCTACTGAAACTGATTTGACCAATTTTCGATTACGCGCTGACTTTCGCGAGCAATAACTAAAGCATTATCGGGGACATTTCTAGTGATAGTTGAACCAGCGGCCACGGTGACATTTTTTCCTAATTCTAGAGGAGCCACTAAAACACTATTTGCCCCAGTTTTTGTGCCACTGCCGATCATAGTTTGGTGTTTTTTCACACCATCGTAATTAGCAGTAATTGTTCCCGCACCAACGTTAACTTTTTCCCCTAAAGTGGCATCTCCCAGATAGGATAAATGGGCAATATTGGTTTTATTGCCGATGTCACTTTTTTTAATTTCAACAAAATTACCGACCCGACAATTAGCCCCAATTTTCGCTTCTCCGCGCAAATGAGCATAGGGACCGATGCGACAACCAGAATCCACCTGACTATCAGAAATAACCGAAAATAAGACCGTTACATCGCTGCCTAGGCGACTATTTTCGATTAAACTCCCCGGACCTATACGACAACCGGAAGCGATTATCGTCTCACCGCGCAGATGGGTTTGGGGTTCGATAATCACATCGGGACTGAGGGTGACAGTATCCTCAATGGTGACACTATCGGGGTCAATTATGGTGACTCCAGCGGCCATCCAATCATCTTTGACTCTAGTTTGCAGGATATTATAGGCGGCGGCCAATTGTTTGCGATCGTTAATGCCGCTAATTTCTAAACAATCCTCCACATCCACAGCCATGACGGGATCGAGAAAATTGACCACATCCGTGAGGTAATATTCACCCTGATCGTTATTGGGCGTTAAATTAGGCAGTATCGCCGCTAATTTTGACCAATTAAAGCAGTATATACCCCCATTAATCCGGTGGTTTTGTCTTTGGCCATCGTTACAGTCTCTTTCTTCCACAATCTGCTTAACGAGATTATTGCCATCACAAAAAACTCGACCGTAACCTTTCGGGTTTGGGAGGTTAGCAGTTAAGAGGGTGGCAGCGTTACCATGGTTTTTATGAATCTGGAGAAGATTTTGCAAGGTTTCGGGACGCAACAGGGGAACATCGCCATTTAAGACCAACAAATCCTCCTGAAAGTCCTCTAAATGGGGGATTAACTGCTGAATAGCATGGCCAGTGCCTAACTGTTCCTTTTGTTCAACAAATTCGATATCCGCAAGATGCTGTAGAGTATTTCGCACCTGTTGCCCTTGATAACCGATAATTACCAGTTTTCGCCGGGGATGTAAGGATTCGCTGACATTAAGCACCCGTTCCACTAGCGAGCGACTGCCGAGGGGATGTAAAACTTTCGGAAGGCTGGACTTCATTCGGGTTCCCTTACCCGCTGCTAAAATTGCTACCGCTACCATGGTCATGCTTGCCAATATCGTTCGCGACTGAGTATATCGCACTCCGATCCCCTTGGTTGCAAGAATTTTTCCCCTCTTTGATCCTGTGCCAGTTGAGAAACTACCATAAAAAGGTTTTCTTTAAGACATTGTTAAGGTAATATACACAAATTGAAACAATTGAACATAATTAGCACTCTATAGATACCGCTATGACAACTGTACTAACTAAGGAAGCCTCCGCCATGAAACAGATTCGCACCACCTACCAAGCTGACCAACAGGTTAAATACCTGCATCTAGAAGCGGAAATCGAGGTACTGCTGCAACAATTGCAAAACCTCAAGCGCAAAAACCAAGAGAATCAACACCTAAATTAAAGAAAATTTCCCTAAGAATTCTCAAATCCCACCCTCTGATCAGCGAGAAGGTGGGAAAATGTTTTTTGAGAATTCCAGATAGGTGTAGATTAATGATCAATTTTGCCTTACAGCAAGCCTTCGCCCGTCGTCATGCCCTGAAAGTGATTAGTGGGTTAAATAATTTCGATCGCTCGCAGGTTCTCTCAGTAGTTAAAGCCGCTACAGCAGGAGGAGCAACTTTTGTCGATATTGCCGCTAATGCTGACCTAATTCGGGCGGTAAAAGCACTGACAAATTTGCCCGTGTGTGTGTCGGCCGTTGAACCAGAATTGTTGGTGATGGCAGTGGACGCGGGAGCCGATTTAATTGAGATCGGTAATTTCGATAGTTTTTATGCTCAAGGACGCATTTTTGAGGCGGCGGAAGTTTTAGCCCTAACCCGTCAAACTCGCGACTTACTGCCCGAAATTACCCTGTCTGTGACAGTTCCCCATCTGCTGCCCCTTGATGAACAGGTGAGACTAGCGGAAGCTCTAGTTAGTCAAGGTGCCGATATCATTCAAACCGAAGGCGGCACTAGCAGTCAACCCCGTCACGCCGGTATTTTGGGACTGATTGAAAAAGCTGCCCCGACTTTAGCAGCAGCCCACGCTATTTCCCATGCGGTTAAGGTTCCCGTCCTCTGCGCTTCTGGTTTATCCATTGTTACTGCGCCCATGGCGATCGCTGCTGGAGCGGCCGGTATCGGTGTTGGTTCGGCGATCAATCAATTGGATAATGAAGTGGCCATGGTGGCAGCTGTGCGCGGTTTAGTCGAATCTCTGCAAGCACAACCGGTCTATATTGCCAACTAGAACAATTTTTGTCTAGATACGACGGAGAAGGGTCTGTTTTCCCTTCTCTTTTTCCCTCTGTCACCAGTTATCAGGAGGCGGTCGGCAGGAGTCAGAAGATGGGGTGATAGGGTTTTGGGGTGATAGGGTGATGAGACAGCTTCCCCATTTCCCCATTTCCCCACTTCCCCACTTCC
>NZ_JADEVX010000058.1:0-23848 GCF_015207925.1 Microcystis sp. LEGE 00066
AGCCCCACACCCTACCCCCACCAACAAACTTTTTCAGCAGACCCTAAACTAGGGGTCAGGGAATCAAAGACACGAAATTTGTCCGACCACTGACCAGAAAAAAATTGCCGATAACGTCCTCAAAATCTCTTGATAGTCTCCTTTTACCTGATATTAACCATTTCCCTTTAAAATGAGCTTACCGAGCCAGTAACTGCAAAAATCTATGCTAGATAAAATATTTACTCTCAATCCCTACGCTGAAAAACCCGCACCTCTGCGTCCTCGCAAGGGGGTGATTATCGGTGTTGGTCAGGTGGGGATGGCCTGCGCTTACTCGATGTTAATTCAAGACTGTTTTGATGAATTAATTCTCCAGGATATCGCCACCGATAAAGTCGAGGGGGAAGTGATGGATTTAAGGCACGGAATGCCTTTTATTGAACCCACGGACTTGAAAATGGGAACCGTGGCCGATGTGGGACAAAATGCCGATGTGGTTATTATTACTGCTGGGGCCGCCCAAAAAGAGGGGGAAACCCGATTACATCTCCTTGAGCGAAATGTGGCGATTTTTCGCCGTATTCTTGCGGATGTGGCTGTTTACTGCCCCAGTGCTTTAATTTTGGTGGTGAGTAATCCCGTCGATATCATGACCTATGTTACCCTGAAAATCACCCATTTTCCACCTTCTAGGGTGATTGGTTCGGGTACGGTGTTAGATTCTGCCCGTTTACGCTCTCTTTTATCCACCCAACTCCATGTAGATGCGCGTAACGTCCACGCTTATATTATCGGTGAACACGGGGATAGTGAGCTTGCTGTGTGGAGTTCGGCTAATATCGGAGGAGCAAGGTTACTAGAAGGAGATTGGCAGGATTTAAGCGTAACCGACCAAGAAAGCTTAACAGAAATTTTTCTTCAGGTTAAAAACGCCGCCTATGAAATTATCAAACGCAAGGGTTATACTAGCTATGCGATCGGTTTAGCTACCACGGATATCGTTAAAGCGATTTTACGTTCCCAAGAAAGAATTCTCACTATTAGCACTCTCCTCGATGGTCAATACGGTCTCAAAGATGTGTGTTTAAGTATTCCCTCGGTGGTTAATGAGAAAGGAGTGATAAAAACTCTGAATCTTGCTCTCAGTCCCAGAGAAATGGAACAGTTACATAATTCGGCCAAAATCATGCGCGATTTAATCGATCAACTCGAAATTTAACTTAGGGTTTCCTGAATAAATCTAAAAACATTGTTGGCTAAGATTTTTAGATTTTTCTGCCCTGAAAAAGTGCCGACCATAAGAGCGATCGAGGGGAAATTTTAGGCACTTTTTCCCCGAAAATTAGGTAATTGTGGGGTGGACTGAAGCAATTAGTGCTAGACTTCCCGAAAAGTCTATTTTATTGCAGCTTGTTGTTAGGAATCTACTTAAAAGAGTTTGTTTAATCTGGCTAATACGCTTTTGGTTATGATACGCGGAAAAGTTCGCCGCGATGGTGTTAAAATGGGGTAATATGCCGAAAGTTGACCCACATCGTTACTCTCAAGAGTGTTATGGAGAAAGTTTTTGTATAATCAATGGTTAGCCTGACAATCATCTACAAGATAGTGGGATCTTCGTTACTTGTTATGGTTCGATAGGGGGGCATAAATCGACTAAATCCTTATCTGGCAAGGGATTTAATTGATTAGTTTGCTTTAGATAGAAAATAATTGACAAAAATCGCTAAATGCCTTTCTATATAGGGGTTCCATCCCTTATAACCCCCGTCCATTGCATAACACAAACCGAAGAGCCAAATTTATTTTGCACGACTAAGCTAAACGGCGCTTAATCTGCATGATCCAATAGCTATAACCCTTTTGGAGTCTATATCGGTGATCCGAAGTAAAAGCCGTTTAGCTTACTTACCAGCTAAATCGAGAATATCAGGGGCATTTATGCCTAAAGGGAGAGAAAATGTATTAGGCTAAAAACTAAACTATTTTGGCCAGATTTCTTTGAAGACCTCCTCAGCCTACTTATTGGTTTTCCACGGTAGTCGCAATCCGCGTCCAGCCATGGCGGTGACGCAATTAGCAGCCTTAGTTCAAGAAAAAATCAGTCAACCCACCGAAAGATTGGCGAGTAAATCGGAGTTTAGCCGATCTATAGCGGTTCTAGAAGCAGATAATCGGGTATTAGTAGGGACTGCCGCCCTAGAATTCGCGATAACACCTCTCCATCAACAAATAGAAGCTTTTGCCCAACAAGCACAAAGCCAAGGATGTAACCGGTTGCAGATTATCCCCCTGTTTCTCCTGTCGGGGGTTCACGTTAAAGAAGATATTCCCGCAGCCGTGGACAAAGTGCGATCGCCAATTAAGCTAGAGTTAAAGCCCCATTTAGGCAGTTATCAGGGCATAAAATCGCTATTATCCCAACAATTTGCCGATTTAAGCCCCCAAGACCGCATTTTACTGTCCCACGGTAGTCGTCGCCCCAGGGGGAATCGGGAAGTGGAGAATCTAGCGGCGTTTTCTGGGGCAATTACAGCTTATTGGTCGATAGAACCGAGTTTATCCCAACAAATCGAGATTTTAATCGCTCAAGGTAGCCAAAAAATCGCTATACTGCCCTATTTCCTCTTTGCCGGGGGAATTACGGATACGATCGAAGCCCAAGTTTTTGAACTATCACAAAAGCATCCAAATGTCAATATATTTTTAGGTAAATCTTTGGGAGCGACGGGGGAATTAGCCGAGATTATTGTTGAGGAAGGATGTGGATGAAGCGAGCAGCGATCGCTCTGGGCGGTAATTTAGGAGATTCAGCGACAATTTTAGGGCAAGCTTTAGGGGAATTAGAGCGAGTCAAAGGAATTAAACTAGAAGCTCATTCCCAATGGTATCAAACCGCGGCCGTCGGGCCGCCTCAGCCGGATTATCTCAACGGTGGCGCCATTGTGCAAGTGGATTTATCGCCCCTAGATTTACTGCATAAATTATTAGAAATCGAGCAGTTATTCGGGAGAGTCCGACGGGAAAGATGGGGACCGCGTACCCTCGATTTAGACTTAATATTTTATGAAGACCTGATCTTAGAAACGCCCGAATTACAGATACCCCATCCCCGCTGCCGAGAAAGGGACTTTGTGCTGCTTCCCCTGGCAGAAATTGCCCCCGATTGGCCAGATCCCGTAACTGGAAAAACTATCCTTCAGTTATTGGGGCAATTGGGATTGGCGGAGTAGGATGTTAGGTGTTAGGGTTTTAGTGGAAAACTTCGCTAATTTCTTTTCACTGATTACTGAAAAGTCTTCCCCTGGCCCCAGATAACCTCATCTCAGTTACCGCCCCGAAACTCTACAATAAAGGCAGCAGCGTTAATAAAAAGTAAAGAAAATCAACCGTGACCAAGACCCCATCCCTCGAGGAAACTCATTACAATCAGGCTAAGGCTAGTTTACAACAGGCCTTAACTTGGTATGCCAGTTTTCGCCGCCATTGGAATTATCCCCCCGATCCCCAACTTCAGGCCGCCGTTAAACAGGATTTGCAGTCCTTAAAATCGGCCTTGGATAAACTGGATGAAACGGTGATTCGGGTGGCAGCCTTCGGGTTAGTCAGTCGCGGTAAATCCTCGGTGGTAAACGCTTTAGTCGGTCAAAAAGTCCTGACAACTGGACCCCTGCACGGGGTGACACGCTGGCCGCGATCGGTGCGTTGGACACCCGCCACGGGTAAAATTCAGATAGAATTAATCGATACCCCCGGATTGGATGAGATTGAAGGGGAAGCGCGGGCGAATATGGCCAGAGAAGTCGCTAAAAGTGCCGATTTGATTTTATTTATCGTCGCCGGGGATATTACCCGCACCGAATACGAGGCCTTAGAAGAATTGCGCCAGGCGAAAAAACCGATTATTTTGGTGTTTAATAAGATTGATCTCTATCCAGAAGCTGATCGCCGTCAGATTTTTCAGCAGTTACAGAGATTAGGAACCAATCGAGACGAAAAAACGTTAGAAGATTTGTTAACTAGCGATGAGATAGTTATGGTAGCCGCCGAACCGCAACCGATTCCCGTCCGGGTGGAATACCCCGATGGGAGCGTGGTGACTGAGTGGGAAACCCCTCCCCCCCAAATTGAGGAGCTGCAAGATAAACTCTTAACGATTTTAAATCGGGAAGGGCGATCGCTGCTGGCCTTAAATGCTTTAGTGCAGGGGCAAGAAGCGGAGGAAAATATCGCTAGAAAAACCCTGGAACTCCGGGACAGTCAAGCGGAGGAAATTATCTGGCAATACGCAAAATATAAGGCTTTAGCGATTGCGGCCAATCCGATCGCTATTTTAGACCTACTAGGGGCTTCAATCGTCGATTTGACTCTAGTTCGGGCTTTAGCTCGTTTGTACGGCCTGCCAATTACCAGTCACCAAGCTGGTCAACTCTGGCGGACTCTACTTTTGAGCAGTGGGGGGTTGCTGGTGGGGGAAATCCTCAGCACTGTGATTATCGGTTTGGGCAAAACGGCAGCGGCAGCGGCGAGTATTTTTGAAAATCCCACCTCTTTAACTCTCTACGGTAGCACCGCTCTCCTACAGGGAGCAATTGCTGCTTATGGAACCTATATCATCGGGAAAGCCGCTAAAATCTATCTAGAACGCGGTTGTAGTTGGGGGGCATCTGGACCGAGTACGGTGATTAATCAAATTCTCGCTCAAGTTCATCCGCAAACTATCTTATATCGTTTACGTCTAGAGCTAGAACAGTGATTTTAAGGTAAAAAGGAAAAAAGGCGACAGTGATCAATTAAATATTTCCGACTGACTACTGATGACCGACTCCTAATTTTAGAAACTTAATTTTTGACAACGACCACTAGCTAGAAATATTGAGAGAAAATCATGTCTGCTGCCCATAATTCTTATATTCCCCTTCCCGTTTCTCGCCCAAAAAGCCAAGGCAGTCAGCCTCGTCCCCAGTCAGCAGTAAATCAGACGACCCCAACAGTAAAACCGACGACTAAATCGGTGGTGAGAGTTCCCGTGGCCCCAACACAAAAACAATTAGCCTCGCGTCAATTACGTTTCCTTTGCCTCCTAGAAAGAATAGTAGCTGTGATTACTTTTTGTCTGTTGGGTTCGACTCTGGGAATATATGCTTGGACGGTGTATATTCCCAAGGTTTGGGACAAAGAATTTGGTAAACTGGAAACACTGCAACGTCACGAGCGCAATCTTTTGGCCACCAATGAAACCCTTAAACATCAACTAGCTCAACAAGCAGAAAAACCCGAAACCGGATTAACTCATCCCCAACCCTTCCAAACTATCTTTTTACAGCGTAAATCTGCTCCTAACCTGAAACAGTATCCCGCTTCTCAATCCCAATCTACCGTCAATTCTCAACCCAGAAGTGCCTATTAACAGTTATCAGTTATCAGTTATCAGTGGGTAAGTTAAAAGTTATCAGATGTGAGTTTTTAAGTGTGCAGTATTAAATAGAAGTTTCCTACTGTCTTTTTACCGATCACTGATTACTATTTACTGATCACTGTTTACTGATCACTGATCACTGTTTACTGATAACTGATAACTGAAAGATACTGCTCATGACTGACACAAAAAGACCCCAATTTAGAAGCAAAGAAACTCGATCGCCCTCGGGCAGGATTCGGGACAGAAAGTCCTATTTAAACGACAAAAAACGGCAACAACAGTCAAAAAAAATGCCTGTGAGTAACGGGCGATTGATGGCGGTGTGGTTGATTTTAGTCATGGGTATTGTGGGTTTAGCTTGGCGATTGTACCAGTTGCAAATAGTGCAAGCGCAGGAATTGCAAAAAAGAGCCAGAAAACAGCAAACCACCAGTATTAGACCCTATATTCCCCGACGGGCGATCGTCGATAGTAATGGTAATGTTTTGGCGACCGATCGCTTGATTTATACTCTTTATGTACACCCAAAACTGTTTGCTATTCCCCCAGCAGAAGTGGCTGATAAATTAGCTCCTTTATTAAATATTCCTACTAATCAACTGATTGAAAGATTTAAAGAAAAAGAAACAGGAATTCGTTTAGCCAATCAATTAACTGAATCCGTGGCTAGGGGCTTAAAACAATTATCTCTTGACGGTGTAGAATTAGAGGAAAAATACGCTCGTTATTATCCCCAAGACGATGTGGCAGCCGACGTGATTGGCTATGTAGATAAAGAACATCGTGGCCAGGCAGGATTAGAGAGAGGTTCCAGTCAGTTATTAGAAAGAGATCCTTTTTCTGTCAATACAAGACGCATGGGAGACGGGCGAATTTTACCGGCTTTTGTTCCCGATGGTATCTTTCAATTTGATGAATTACAGTTAGAAGTAACCCTCGATTTAAAACTACAAAGAGCAGCCCGGACGGCCTTGCGGGAACAGCTAAAGAAATTTAATGCTAAACGGGGGGCTGTCATCGTTATGGACTCCCTTGATGGTTCTCTTTTAGCCCTAGTTTGTGAGCCAACTTTTAACCCCAATGAATACTATAAAGCCAATGTGGCTCTATTTAAAAATTGGACCGTAGCCGATCAGTACGAACCGGGGTCAACTTTTAAACCAATTATTATCGCCCTGGCCATGGAAGCAGGGGCAGTTAAAGCTAATACGGTAGTCAATGATCCAGGGGCGATTACTGTCGGTCCCTGGACGATTAAAAATGCCTCTAAACAGGGTAATGGGGCGCTAGATATGGCCCAAGTTCTGCAAACCTCTAGTAACGTGGCTATGGTGCAAATTGCCCAAAAAATGAGGCGAGTTGATTTCTATAAAAGTTTATTAGGATTGAAAATAAATCAAAGGGTTGGTGTAGATTTACCCGGAGAAGTGGCAGGATATCTCAAACCCGAACCAGAATTTCTGGATAATGCCATTGAATCGGCCACCGCTTCCTTTGGTCAAGGTTTATCCCTAACGCCTTTAAAATTAGTACAATTGCACGGTGCGCTGGCCAATGGTGGCACCCTGGTGACTCCCCATGTGATCAAAGGATTAGCCGACGACCGCGGCCGTTTGCACTGGCAGCCCGATTATCCCAGCAAAAAAGTCTTTTCTCCCACCGTGGCCCGGCAAGTGGTGGAAATGATGGAAACCGTCGTTAGCAAGGGGACGGGGGTAGCAGCCCAAATCCCTGGTTATCGCATCGGAGGTAAAACGGGAACCGCACAAAAAGCTAGTCCGACGGGGGGTTATCTACCTAACGCCAAAATTACCAGTTTTGTGGCGATTTTACCGATCGAATCGCCCCGTTATGTGGTTTTGGTGGTGGTGGATGAACCCAAGGGTGCGAATACTTTTGGCTCCACTGTGGCCGCTCCCGTGGCAAAAACGGTGATGAATACGCTCATTTCCCTCAAAGGTATCCCCCCCACCTCCAAGGTCGCTCCGGCGGGTTCTGCGACCAATAAACCCCCGCGGCACGATTAATTTAAGTATTGAGGAGAAAAGCCGCTCAATTTTCCGGTAACTCCCATTCTAAATAGGGTCTGCTGAAAAAGTTTTTCGTGGGTGTGGGGTGTGGGGTTTTACCGATTTTGAGGTAGTCAGTTATCTAATTTTCAGGGAAAAAGTCCTGGAATTTTACCCCCGATCACTGCAAGGGTCGGCACTTTTTGAGGGAAAAAAAGTCTAAAAGCCTTATCTAACAAGGTTTTTAGATTTATTCAGCCAGCTCTAAATAGGGTTTAACTATTTTGGACGTTGCCGATTTCAGAGCCAATGGGAGAGTCGGTGGTCGGTCAAAGAGACACGCTCTCACGCGGTAAACAGCCTAAACTCTGGCCAGTATTGGAGCGGGTGTAGGGGTTCCAAGTTCCTAACTCCCGGGAGGAAAGACCACAAAGATAAGAGTACTCTAAATCCCTCAATACCCCGCAGAGCTGCGAACTGTAACTCGACTTTTTCAAGATAAGAGAATCGAGCCATTATTGGGAGAAGAAATAAAAACCGATTATATCATCATTGATATAATCGGGAGAGTCATGGATGACTTCAGAATTGTTGAATGATAGCTTCATAAAGTAAAAAAGCGACTGTCATATTACATTCCAGTCACATCTATCTAACTTATAATTGCTATTGTCATGATGCTAAACTCCTTTGGGAGGATTGTCAAAACAATCTTAAGAAGTTTGAGAGGGTTAGGGATAGCTCTCCAGAAGATTTAGTGGGGGAATCAGTGGCCGGAAAGCTTCATACCCCTAATTCGGTTAAATTAAGCACCTAAGCAAAATTAATTACATATCTAAGCCGTCTCCCGTCCTGACTAGGATTAATTTTGCACGACTACTTATTGTTTTTGTCGTAACTTTGAAGCGATTCCCAACAGTCCGAAACCTAGCAATCCTAATATCGCGGAAGGTTCGGGAATGTCGGGAGAAGCGTCAAGGGTTACATTATCGAAACCTACCTGGGATCCATTTGAGGTCAGAACAATTCTTAAGTCTCCGGTCGGAAGAGTGCCGATACCTACAGTGGTATAGCTAAAGCTGACATCTGCGAAGTCTCCAAGATTGGGAATAATATCATTCCTAGAGGCTAGAACTGTAGTTCCGGCTAAAAGTTGGATATTGTAGATCGAGCTCGGAAAGTTAGTAACGATTCTTCTGCGTCCCACAGACGCGCTCAAAGTATATTTCGTGTCCGCTTGCAAAGTTGTTCCGGTAAGTGTCTGGGAGATAGTTCCCCCGTTACTGTAGGCTATTTGATTTCCATTAGGAGCCCCAACCCCTGGATTGTAAAAAGTGTTATTAAGCAAAGTACTATTGGTGGAAGCAAAACTTTGAGCTTGCAATGGATTAAGAACCCCCGTCTGCGCCGAACCTGTTGGGGTTACCGCCCAGCCAGAGATGATATTATTGTTGGTAAACCCCTGTGGGGCAGTGATGATCGGGGCTTCAAAGCTGTTATTCGCTACGGTAAGAAGTGCAGCCTTAACTTGCCCCTGCGGAACAATTACCAAAAAAGAAGATGCGATCGCTATCTTGAATAATCCTAGCTTATTGCTGCCAGCAAAAGACATTAATTTCGCTAATATTTTTTGAGTCATAATGTTGACACTCCAAAGGAAAAATCGGAAATCACTCTCGGCTCATCATAGCAACACCTCAAACTTTTAGCAACACCAAACAGTAGGGTGAGAGCATCTCAAAAGCTATTGACAATTGGCCAATTTTGTGATCCGCTTGCTGTGTGGGCATTTCAGGTGATACTAGTCAATCAGAATAGTCACGAAATCTTCATATTTGGTCAATTTTTGCTTAACAATTGAGATGGCCAATTCTCCTCAAATATGCCTGAATCGCTCTCTGAGTAAGCAACTCAGATAAAGTTCATTTTGTTAAGGACTGTTAAGATGCGCTTACCCTGCACCCAACAATGATTGATAAGAGTCAATTTTGACTTTCTGTCTAATCTGCCTTTCTTCCTTGTTGTGACTCGCTTATAAGTTTTTGGGGATGTCTATTGATTGACCATAGAAATACTTGGCTCTTCTAGGTTCTGTGTGATAAGTTTAACTCACATAGGATCGATCGATCTTTGTGTTCTTTGTGTCTTTGTGGTTAGTTCCACCCCCTCGCTAGGAGGAATGTATCTTAGAATACATTTTACCCACCAAACCTGGGAGAGCCAATACTTAAGAATACTAATAGATTGAACGTTTAGGCTCCACACCCATGAGATTATACTAGAAACAAGCCATAGCCTGTGAAGAATAATGTTCCAAGAACTCGAAGCCATATTTGATGGGACAGTGCTTGAACCTGATGTTCCCTTAAAGCTAACGGTGGGTACGAGGGTAGGAATTCTTGTGGAGAGCGCATTGCCCAATCAAGTCAAACCGTCTAAAACATTTCTTAAAACTGCCCGGTTTCTAAAATTGTAGGGTGAACCTGATTAGTCGGAGAAAATTGACCAATATTTGTCTGGGGAGTTACCAACTAATGCTTACTTCTCTTAATCGCATTTTCTCGCCTATAGTATCTGGCGTTTTGCTTACCATAATTATCTCCAGTTGTCAAGGTGCAAATGTATTAACCAGCAATTCTCATTTTGAAACGATTTTGCGTTGTTTCAGCGATCTAGAGATTCGTTAAGAATTATTAACCCCTCTAGGTGCAAGGGTTTTAATGTCATGAAACCTTAAAATGAGAATTGCTGTGTATTAACTTCGGCGAATAATTCCCAGACCAATCAATGGCAAAAAGTGACCGTAATCGAGGGTTTAGAGCATCCCTGGTCGATGGTTTGGCTACCTAACGGGGAAATCCTGATCACAGAGCGTCCAGGTCGTTTAAGGGTGGTTAGAGAGGGCAAACTGGACTCAAAAGCCATCCCTGGAGTTCCCGAAGTTTTTGCAGTCGGACAAGGAGGACTGCTGGATGTGGCAATTCATCCCCAATTTGCCCAAAATCGCTGGATTTATCTAACTTATGCCCACGGAGACCAGGAGGCTAATCGTACCCGCGTCGCTCGTGCGGTTTATGATGGTACAAGTTTGCGAGATCTGCGGGTTATTTTTGAAGTTTCCCAGACAAAAACCGGCTCTCAACACTTTGGTTCGCGGTTATTATGGCTACCAGATGGCACTTTATTGGTAGCAATTGGGGACGGGGGTAATCCTCCCCTACAATTAGCGGGAGATTTAATTAGAAAACAGGCACAAAATCGGCAAAGTCATTTAGGTAAAATTATCCGCATCAATGACGATGGTTCTATACCGAAAGATAATCCTTTTGGGGGTTCTAAAATTTGGAGTTATGGTCATCGGAATATTCAAGGAATCAGCTTTGATCCGATGACTAAAAGAGTCTGGGCAACCGAACACGGAGCGAAAGGAGGGGATGAATTAAATTTAATTGAAAAAGGTAAAAATTACGGTTGGCCAGTGGTTTCTGCCAGTCAAGAGTACGGCACTAATAACCCAGTTTCCCGCGAAGAATCTCGACTAGGTCTGATCAATCCGAAAACAATTTGGACACCTGCGATCGCTCCTTCGGGATTGGTCTTTTATACCGGTAATCGCTTTCCTAATTGGCAGGGAAATTTATTCGCCGGTGGCTTAGTTTCCAGAGATATTCGCCGTCTGGAAGTGGATAAATCGGGTGAAATTATCAATCAAGAAGCGATTCCCATCGGTCAGAGGGTGCGGGATGTGCGTCAAAGTCCTGACGGATTTTTATATCTGCTCACCGATGAAGGTAACGGTCAATTAATTCGCATTGAACCGCCATCTAATTTGTAAAAGTTCACAGAAATTATTATGGAAACCCTGAAGATTTTTTAGCGAATTCTAGTATAGTTATGTTTGTACGGGAGCAAGCACTCGATTTATGAAGAAAATTTTACAGTTAGTGGGACTGGGTTGCATATTACCTATGTTCCTCGCCAGTGCAAGTTTAGCGGAAACAGTGGTGGAAAAAGTGGCTCGCACGGGATTTTTGACCGTAGGAACCCGTTTTGATGCGATTCCCTACTCCTACGTCAATGATAAGGGGGAATTGGTCGGCTATTCTATGGATGTGTTGGAACGAATTAGAAAACGATTGGAAACTCGTCTCGGTCGTCCCGTCACCCTGCAAATGATTGAAGCTAACCAACCCGGAGAGAAAATTAATCTCATTCGTAGCGGGGACATCGATATCGCTTGTAGTACGGCTTTTACTTGGGAAAGGGCGAAAGTTGTCGATTTTTCCATCAGTTACAGCATTTCTGGGATTAGGATTTTAGCCAAAAAAGGTAGCAATCTCTCCACTCCTCAATCCCTAATCGGTAAACGCATCGCCTTGGTTCCCACTTCTGCGGCCGTGGATGTGATTAAATTAGTACAACCGCAAGCGACAATTGTTACCACCTACAGCACCGTAGAAGAAGCCCTCGAAGCTTTAAAAACCGGTAAAATTGACGCCATAGCGGGGGATAGCATTTCTTTAGCGGGAACAATCCTCAGAGATAACCCTAAAATCTACGAAATCGTCCCCGAAGAAGCTCTAGCTAATTTTGGCATTGCTTGCATGGTTCCCGAAAATAACTCTACTTTTTTGGATGATGTCAACTATGCCATTGTTAAAATGATGCAGGATTACATCACCAATGATACGGCCACCGTTAGTCAAATCGATCGCTGGTTCGGTAGTCAAGGCATGGTTCCCATCCCCCCAGAATTATTAAAGGGGTTTTTTGCCTTCAAAGTTATCGAACACGCCCAAATTAATCCCCAAGAAGCTAAATAGGAGCATAAATTCAGGTGAATATCAGCAATAAAACCGGTTTAGTCGGCTTTCTTCTCGCTTTATCTGCTTTCGGTCTGACTAGCACCGCTCAGGCCGTCTCAGACGAGGCTAATCCCATTGAAGCGCGTTTAAGTCGTCTATCTAGTGCTGTACGCGAACGAGTTAACCAACTGCCGGAAGGTACTGCCGATCCTAGTTTACAAGCTTTAGGCTGGGGAGACGGTGGCAATCGCGGTTGGGGGAATAGTCGTGCTGGTGGTTGGGTAGATGGTCGCGGTGGTAGTTTTGTTAATGCGCGGCCCTGGCGCAATGGTTGGTCTGACCGTGGCGGTTTCTTTAATTCCCGACCGCGCTGGGGTAATGGTGGCGGTTTCTTAAATCGTTGGTAAGTAGGTTGGGTGAGGGGATAACTTTATCCTTATTATCCTGGAGCATCTCATTTATGCAAGTGAGTAATTAGGGTTTGCGGCAAAAAGTACGGGCGAAGCATTCGGATAGAAAATCTCCGGTTTCACCGATAGGTTATTGCCCGAATGCTTCGCCCCTACAGGACTCGGGCCGATGAAGACGCAAGGTTTTGAACGACGATTCTCTCAAAATCTTGCACCTGTTTCGCGAGAAAAGCCATAAAACTCTTACCTTGCCTACATTTCACATTTATTCAGCAAGCCCTAATTACAAATACCAGGCAAATGCTTCCGGATCATACTGGCACTACTTTCATATAATATTCCGCTTTTCCAATTTTCTCTCAGCACCTCTGAACGTTCTACAACTTTGATAAGTTTGTCTAATTTCTTTTTTCATTTCCCAAGCTATTGCCAAGCAGGGATGTTCTTTCAAGATAACTTCTAGTTGTTGTTTTTGCTCGCCCTTTAAGTCCTCTGGCTCTTCTAGGTTCTGTGTGATAAGTTTAACTTACACAGGATCGATCAATCTTTGTGTCCTTTGTGTCTTTGTGGTTCCTTCCACTCGCTCGCCAGCAGGACTGTATCTTAGAATACATTTTACCCACCAAATCCAAAAGAGTCAAAACGGTCATAGATGATTTTAGCATTGGGAAATAATTCCTTGATCACTGCTGTAAATCCTGACCACATATCGACGCTCACTTCTTTCACCTTCTCCCGAACTGTTTCTGGCTGTGCTTTTAAGGATTCCCAATTCATCTTGCTTATGTCCTTTAATCATATCTAATCAAATTTTCTTGTCCAGATCTACGAACATTGACCACTGTTACATTTGATAAATCGAGGAGTTGATCAAAATTTATCCACATAACCCACCTCCTGTTCCGTGTTACTATTGTACCATGCTCACACAGAACCTAGAAGAGCCAAATGCGGTTGAGGAACTTTTCAACTTGTTAGCCGGCGAGCGTTCTCCACCTAGGGCTTAAGGATTACTTTATTCTCAATAATCCCTGCTTCTTACTGTGACTAATTACGCCTATCCTAACCAAGAAGTTAATTTTGTCCTATCACTTACTATGTCTAACAACAATTCTGAACGAGTAGTGCGTCGTGGTCGAGTTTTTCCGGAGATTCAATCTACAGAGGAAGAAAAGGCCAAACATCGCGCCCGACAATTAGAATTTTATCATCGTTGTTGGCCGATTTTTCAGAGTTTACAGCCCCGGTTAATGAAACATTATTATGGTTGGTACATTGCGATCGAACCCGATAGCGGCGATTATTTTATCGATCCCGATCAAGAAGTGGCCAGTAAAAAAGCAAGGGCAAAATATCCCGACAAAATCCATCATATCTTTGGCATTAATGAAACTGGAGTTAGTGGCAGAATATGATTGCAGGGAGATTTGGAACCAAAGGACAAATTTATTTTGATATTGATTTAGTTGGCGATGATGGATTGATTCTACCCGCAGAAGTTATGCTGGATAAGGGTTTTACCGAGTTTTTAGCCATAAATAGTCAAGATGCTGACAGTCTTGATTGGCATTTTTTGCGACAAAATAAATTGATAACCGTCCAAGGAGAAGCATTTTTTGATATATATTTAGGCAGAGTAAGAATTGATGGTCAGGAATACGAAATTCCCGTTTTTGCAGGGGAGGCAATTCAGGAGATTTTGTTAGGTTCGCGGTGGCTAAAACAATTTATCTTAGTAGCTAATTATCAACAAACACAGGTGACATTAGGATAATGACAAAAAAGGCGATTATTTTACTTTCCGGGGGATTAGATTCAGCGACAACAGCAGCGATCGCTATAGCGGCTGGTTATCAATTAATTGCCCTTTCTTTTCGTTATGGACAAAGACACGAGCGGGAATTAGCAGCGGCGAAAAAAATTGCTAATTTCCTCAATATTAAAGAACATCATCTGATCGAAGTCAATCTATCTTTGTGGGGAGGTTCCGCTTTAACGGATCAATCTATTGCTATTCCCCAAGAGGGAATTAACCCGAATATTATCCCGATTACCTATGTGCCGGGGAGAAATACAGTTTTTATTTCGATCGCTCTTTCTTTAGCGGAAGCAAGGGCAGCGGAGGCGATATATCTAGGAATTAATGCAGTGGATTATTCTGGTTATCCCGATTGTCGTCCCCAGTATTTAGAGGCCTTTCAAACTTTAGCTAATTTATCATCGAAAGCGGGTTTAGAAGGTAAAGCACCCCAATTAATTGCCCCTTTGGTGACGGATAGTAAGGTAGATATCGTCCGTCGTGCTGTTAGTTTAGGGGTCCCCATTGCTGATACTTGGTCTTGTTATCAAGGTGAAGTTAAACCCTGTGGTTTATGCGATTCCTGTCGTATCAGAGATCAGGCTTTAATTGAGGCTGGTTATCCCGAATTAGCCACTCGCCTATGGAAATAGTCGGGGAAAATAGGGAGGATAGTGAAAAATGGAGATAATCTAGGCAATTAAATGTTCAATAAGAATTTTACTGCCGATTAATATTAAAACTAAACCGCCGAGAATTTCCACCTTTTGACTAAATAAATTACCGAATTTATGACCGATAAAAACAGCTATAAAACATAAAGCAAAGGTAATGGACCCGATAATAGTGCAAGCTAAAAGTAAGGGAGTTTTAATCATCGATAAACCCAAACCAACTACTAAAGCATCGATGCTAGTAGCGATCGCTAATCCGATTAAAGTATAGGAATCTAGAGGATTAAACCTTTTTTCCTCATCATCATTTTGAACAGCTTCGTAGATCATTTTACTGCCGATCACCCCTAAAATAATAAAAGCGATCCAGTGGTCAAAAGAGGCGAAGAAATCCCGACAGGTTAGACCGATACCCCAACCGATCATCGGCATAATCGCTTGAAATCCCCCAAAAAACAAAGCAATTTTCAAAGCCTTATTAACATGAATATGACGAATCATCAGGCCACTGGTCAGAGAAACGGCCACGGCATCGGCGGCTAATCCCACGGCTACAAAAGAAATGGTCAAAAGTTCGAGTGAAGTAAACATCTATAGTTGTTTATCCTTTAATTTCCCCTTATCTTAACTAATTTTTCCTCAGAAAACTTTCATATTTGTCTCATGATCCTCTCATTTATCTATCATTTCTCTAACCTAAAAATTCACTGCTCGATTAGTGAGAGGAGCGAATTGAAAACGTTTAAAAGCACATTACTGGTTCCTCACCGATCGCCTATACCTGATGGATTGCTTCTGGGGTAAAACTGATGCTATCCTCAGCTTCTAGGACTTTTTCGCCCGTTACTGCGATTTTATCGGGAAATTCAGCCAGAGGAGTCCGAGGAACCAGTTTGAGGAACCAGTTTTCGGAGTTAACTAACCAATGCTGCTGTTTCGTGAATTCCCCTGAATTTTTTCCCAGACAAAGTTAAGAAAGATACTTTTTCCCATCATCGATCATCCCGTCTGCTTTTCAGGTGGCGAACGCTACCCTATAGGAAAAGTACCAAGTAAAAAATTATGATAATTTCGAGAATTACCAGAGAATCAGAGGGGAGAAAACGGTGATAAAATTAGCTAATTGACTCCAGTAACTTAAACACCCAATAACCGCCCACCGAAAATATGGCTGATTTTCTTAACACCTATGGTTTTTTAATCGTTTCCATGATATTTGGAGCCAGCTTAGGCCTTTCAGTTTATCTGCCCTTAATGGCCGGTCAATTATCCTTAGCAACCCCCGGTTTTTACGCTTTAGGTGGTTATGTAGCCGCCATTCTTTCCACGAAAGTTTTTACTAATACCGGTAGCAATTATCCCCTTACTTTGGTCTTTCTAGAAATGTTAGTTGCTGGCATTATTTCAGGAATATTAGCCATAGTTTTAGGTATTCCTGTTCTCCGTTTGCGAGGTATTTATTTAGCTATTGCCACGATCGCCTGGGTAGAAATTTTGAGAATTATTGCCCTTAATCTCGAGATAACTGGTGGTGCAGTCGGTATTTTCGCCATTCCCCAACCTTTCACCACTCAATTAGCCTACCTTTGGCTGGCTTTGCCCCTCTTATTCCTAACTATGCTGTTTCTCTACCGGTTAGAAAACATCAAAATTGGTCGGGCATTTAATGCCATTCGTGCCGATGAATTGGCAGCTGCGGCTATGGGAATTAATCCCACCTATCACAAAGTTTTATCCTTCACTTTCGGGGCAGTTTTAGCGGCAGTTGTGGGGGCGGTAAGCGCCCATTTTCTAAATACTTGGAATTCCCGTCAAGGAACTTTTGATGCCAGTATTATTTTCTTGGCTTTCGTTTTAATTGGTGGTTCAAGAACTTTTATCGGTCCAGTGGTGGGAGGCATTGTTTTAACTGCTTTGCCCGAAGTTTTACGCGCCCTCGGCGGCGTGAATAGTTTACCAATTTGGTTGGGGAATTTCTTGCGCGATGGTCGTTTGATTATTTTTGGAATTTTAATTGTTTTGGGAACCATTTTTTATCCCCAAGGCTTAATCACACCTGAATTAATCAAAAAACTAATTCCTTTTAAAAGAGGTTCCTCTCCTAGTCAAGAAGTTGGTTCCTAATTACAGCAGATATAATTGTTAATAAATAAGCGGGAAAATCAAAGGTAATTAATTATGGAACTTGAAGATTATTTCTTATTTTTCAAAACTCATAAATATGTACGCGGATGACTCTTCAGGGAATCAACCTTAATCTCTCCACATTTTCTCAAGCTAGTCAAATCCGAGAAGGAAGTATCTCACCTTTGTAACTCCTAAATTAAGTTTTGTGTCAAGCTATACCAAATAAGCAAGACGGATCACTACTACTAGCGAATCACTACCCAGTGAGAAAAAAAACGATCCGTCTCAAAACTATGGCAAAATTTCACTTTTTTTATTACAATGACTGAAGTTAATTTACCCCTTGCAGAAAAATGTTAAAAATTCCTAACAAAGCCGCACTCTTAGTTAGCATCTGTAACCTTGCTTTCCTTGCCTAGCTTGTCCATTAAGCCTGTTTTAGCCGAAGCACCCAGTCTAGGAAATGCCATTCTCTGCGTTGCCAGGGGGAAGACAGACAAAGGAACGAAAATCTATTTTTATACCTCTGTCATTGATAACGCATCGATCCAGAGAAAACGGCCTGTTGCCGTAACAATAGTGGAATCAGTGACGGACATTGCCGAAGGAGACGTGGTGATTATCGACAAAGAACATCAATCTATCACGATTGATGCCTTTGGAGCGGCCACTCCCCCACAAATGCAACCCGTGGGACTAGCTCTAACAACCTATCAGGGCAACAATACCTTTAGAGGCAAGAGTCAAGCTGTTACTCCTCTAAGCTTTAGTTTAGACAACAATGATCGCGTCTTTAAACTTCAGCACGGTAACGTCAACTATACTGGAGTTTGCCATTAATCTTGACAACGGACAGATAGCTTGTTTGCAGACACGAGTTCCGGGTTGATTCCCCGTCTTCCCTCCTGACAATAAAAAATGGTTGATGTCAGTGTCAGGCAGATACTAATTAACACCCATCAAGATGACCTTCACAGATACGACAGAAAAAGTAATTGTCCAACCGGACATACTCAACGAAACCGCGTCAATTGTCCCCAAAGCTCACGAATTTTCCCAAGACTATCAACTCCTTCACTCCCTCGAAGGGCGCTGGCGGGTCAAAATCAAGCGCCTGGGTTACGATCCTGACTATGCCAGCAACTTAGTGGCAATATTAGAGGATAGTAATGTCATCGGACAAGTTCGCTGCAATGAGGCGGCTGAATCCCTGATTATTGAATACAATTACGAGGAAATTTCCCCCGAACAACTACGCGAATATATCCTACTCTCGATGGAAGAAGCCGATCTCGGCTATCTCCTAACCACCAAAGGATCTACAGCACCCACATCCCACGAAATTAACTATTGGGAGAGGCTCGGCATTCCCGCTGCCAGTTTAGCCCTCGCTCTTGTCGCCTTTCCCCTAGAACTCCCCCCCTTGCTCGTTGGGGGGTTAATTTTAGCCGCCTGTCTGCCCGCCTACGGTCGAGCTTGGGAAGCCATCAGCGAAGAAAAACAATTGACTGTCGATTTCCTCGACTCCCTTGCCATCACCCTCAGCGCCGCCCAGGGCCATTTCATTCCCCCCGCCTTCATGATCAGTTTGATCGAATCTGGGGAAGTAATTCGCGATGTCACCGCTCGCTCTAGCGAACGTCAGACCCTAGATTTACTGGACAGTTTGGGCAAATATTCCTGGATCGAACAGGACGGCGTAGAAGTGCAAGTTCCCCTCAAAGACGTGAGAGAAGGCCATCTCGTCATCGTCTATCCGGGAGACTTAATCCCGATTGACGGCAAGATTATCCGGGGACAGGGACTAATTGACCAACAGAAACTAACGGGAGAATCGGTTCCCGTCCACCGGGAAGCAGATGATGAGGTCTATGCTTCCACCCTGTTAGTAGAAGGACAATTGGCAATTCTCGTGGAAAGGACGGGGAATAATACCCGCGCCGGGGTAGTCGTAGAACTGATGAAAGCCGCTCCCGTTCACGACACCCGCGTAGAAAACTATGCCGCCAAATTTGCCAATATTGCCGTGTTGCCCACCCTACTGATTGGGGCGGGCATTTTTGCATTCACGGGAGATTTAGCCCGGACAACGGCCATTATCACCCTCGACTTCGGCACTGGCATCCGCGTATCTGTCCCCACCGCCGTCTTAGCCGGATTAACATACGCTGCCCGGACCGGGGTTTACATCCGCAGCGGCCGGGCGATCGAAATGCTGGCAAAAGTCGATTGCGTCGTCTTTGACAAGACGGGAACCCTGACCCAGGGCAATGCTTCCGTCACCGACATTCAAGTTACCGCAGAAGGAGTTACTCCGGCAGAAATTCTCTGTCTGGCGGCCTCGGCGGAACAGGGGTTGAGCCACCCCGTCGCCCATGCCATCGTCCAACAGGCCCAACAACAGGGGACGGCAACGAAAACCTGTGAGGAGTGGGATTATCGGGTCGGGTTGGGAGTCGTCGCCCAAATCGAAGGGCGGCAGCTACTGGTGGGGAGCAGCCGCTTTATGAAAACGGAAGGGATCGATATTAGTGCCAGTGAACAGTTTAAGACGGGAGGCGTTTCTCTGGCTTATGTGGCCCGGGATGGCATCCTAATTGGCGTTATCATGTATGCCGATCCGATCCGCACCGAAAGCCCCGGGGTAATTGCTGAGTTACACCAGCAAGGCATCAGCACCCATATGCTCACCGGCGATGTGCAGCAGGTAGCGGATGCGGTGGCCCAAGAGTTAGGAATGCGCCGGGATGAGGTCCACGCCCAAGCTTTCCCAGAACGGAAGGTGGAAGTGGTGCAGCAACTGAAAGCGCAAGGGAAAACCGTTGCCTTTATCGGCGATGGCATTAATGACTCCGCCGCTCTTGCCTATGCCGATGTCTCGATTTCCTTTGCCGCAGGGAGCGACATCGCTCGGGAAACTGCCGACGTGGTACTGATGGATAACGATCTCAGTGGCTTGACCCATGCGATCGAGATCAGCAAGCAAGTGATGGACATTATCTACCAAAATGCCTTAATTGTGGGAATTCCTAACTTTGGGGCGCTGGCGGTGGGGGTTCTCTTTGCCCTCGATCCGCTCCTAGCAATTATCATCAATAATGGTTCGGCAATTTTAGCCGGACTGAACGGCTTGCGCCCAGCCCTCGGTGGCGAGAAGACGACCTATCGAGATGCGGCGAACGTCTAACAGTCAAACAAAATCCAAAATCAAGCAAATTTGTGAGGTCTCATGGAATTTTTATTAGGTATTGAACCGATTTTCGCCCTAGGGGTTGGTTTGGCGGCATTGGCGATCGCACCAGCTATTGGGGCCTTAAGCAACCCTGAAACTGGGGAAAAGGTCGCCGAAACTGGGCGCGACATGACCAAACAGGGAATCAAGTGGGGCGCAGAAGCGGCTGACACCGTGCAAACCTATCTGGCTGAGGCCAGCGAATCCTGGAACGATCTGGTAGCGGAAGCACAGGCCGAAATCAGAACCGCTAAAAAAGCTAAGGCAACTAGCGAAAAATAGACAGTTAATAGTGAAGTGAACAACTCATTCAGGAGGTTTTTATGGAAGAATTACTGGTTGTTGGCGGTGTTGGAGTCGTCGCAATTTTAGTATTGGGTTCCCTAGTTAGTTTAGCCAGTCCCCAGACCGGCAAAGCCATTACAGATACAGGTCGCAATGCGGCCAAAAGCGGGATCAAATTAGGGATGGAAGCTAGTGAAAAACTGCAAGCTACTTTTGCCGAAGCTGGTCAATCTTGGCAAGATTTAGTGGCAGAAGCGAAAGCGGAAACAGCGGCGGCAAGAAATACGACTCAAATCAGTTCCGTAGAGGAAACGTCCCAATCCTAATCCCTAATTGACCGATCGAGAAACCCACTCGATAACTGCAATTTTGTAGGGGGGCATTCTCTTGTCCCCCTCCTTTAAAATCTCAAGGAAAGTATCAAGGAGGAGTTCGACAATGACCCGAGAATATATGCACGAACATTTGAAAGAGCTAATCGTTGAGAAGGCACTTCATCTCTGTTGCGACCCCATTGAAGAAATTGCCCGAGAATGGGCAGAAAAAAAAGACTTTAATCAAGGGGGAATTAATATTTTACAAGATCCCCATCGCTATGAAAAGTATTTAGAAGAGGCCAAAGAAGTCGCTGACGAATTTAGAAAACATATCATTCAGTTTTTACCAGAAACTAAAAATTAGTCAGAGGGAAATGTGAACTCTCCTAACTTCAGTAATGGCAACTTAAAACTAGATCAATTTTTAGTCTGTGGGTTAGGATATTTCGGACAGCATTGCGTCGTCGCACTCAAAGAATTCGCAGTCAATGTCTTGGCGAGCAGCGGGGATTTATCTTGAATGTCGGGGTAAAGACCCCCGCTTTTAGCGACGGGATGAAACCCCGACCAGTATAAAACAGCACTTCGACAAGCTCAGTGACACGAAGCACGACATTTCGACACATTTCGAGGGGCTTCAATGTAAAAGCTCAATGTAAGAGCTTCAATGTTCACTGAAATCTTGACAATCCGATGCTCTAAAGGTTAAGATAAAATAAGTTGTTTGAGGTTGATAAACAATGATTGTCTTAGAAATGAAAGCCGTGGTCAAACCAAGTCAGTGTTCTGCCATTGATGAAGCTATTCGTACAGTACAATTCATCCGTAATAAGGCTTTAAGGCTTTGGATGGATGCCAAGAGAGAAGACAAAATCGATAAATATTCTCTCAATAAATATTGTGCAGTTCTCGCCAGGCAGTTCAAGTTTGTCGATACTCTAAATTCTACGGCCAGACAAGCATCGGCAGAACGAGCTTGGTCAGCTATTGCCCGTTTCTATGATAATTGTCAGAAAAAAATAAAAGCTAAAAAAGGTTATCCTAAGTTTCAGAAAAATAATCGTTCTGTGGAATATAAAAACTCCGGATGGAAATTATCGGAGGATAGAAAGAAAATTACTTTCACAGATAAGAAAAACATCGGCACGGTTAAACTAAAAGGAACCAGAGACTTAAACTTTTACCCTATTGACCAAATTAAACGAGTTAGGATTGTTAAAGGAGCGGATGGTTATTATGTCCAATTCTGTCTTAGCGTTGATATTCGGGAATATGCTAAACCCCTAGAACCAACAAAAAGATGTGTGGGATTGGATGTAGGTTTAAAAGTTTTCTACGCTAGCAGTGATGGGGAAACGGTAGAGATACCGCAATACTATCGCAAGGCAGAAAAAAGATTAAATCGACTGAATCGGAAGAAATCTAAAAAGTTTAGAAAAGGTCAACCCCAATCAAACAACTACCAAAAAGCTAGAAAGAGATATGCTAAAAAGCATTTAAGAGTAAGTAGGCAACGTAAAGGCTTTGTCGAAAAAGAGGCATTGCGCGTCATTAAATCTAACGATTTCATCGCTTACGAAAACTTAAATATTCAAGGCATGGTAAAAAACTCTAGACTAGCTAAATCTATTAATGATGTGGCTTGGTCAACTTTTCGACAATGGTTAGAATATTTTGGGTTTAAATATGGTAAGGCTACGGTAGCAGTAGCCCCCCATAACACGAGTCAAAATTGTTCTAATTGTGGTCAAAAAGTCCCTAAATCTCTATCTACGAGAACCCATACTTGTCCCCATTGTGGTTATGTAGAAGATAGAGACATTAACGCCGCTATCAACATTCTCAAAAAGGGACTAAGTACGGTGGGACACACCGAAACTAATACGCTTGGGGAGAGATTCCCTCTGGTTTGGCTGGATACGTCCTTCCAGATTAAGGAAACTCTATGAACCAAGAATCCTTCGCTTTTAGCGACGGGAGTGTCAATATGCTATTTGGTGGCACGTCTGAATTTTCCACAAATGCTACCCCCCCAATCTCCTATCAAGTGGTTAGCTCACTTCCTGGGCGAATCCGCTTGCGTGTCCCTTTCCTGCGCCAAAACCTAACAGGACAAAATATTCTCCAGGGAGCGATCGCTGCTCTAGAAAGCGTTACCAGCGTCCGCATTAACCCCTTGGCTAACTCAATCATTGTCACCTTTGCTGAAGGGAAAATTTCTCCCGCGCAATTAGAGCAAGAACTGGCAACTGCGATCGGCAAGGCCGTAGCTTCAGCGAACCCAGGGGCAGAAGTCCCCCAGAAAGCCGAATTCAAGGCGGAAAAACAAGTTCCTCGTCCCCCGGAAGAGAAATTGCTGGTGAGGGAAAATCTGGCCGATGCAAAGGTGGGACGAACCGAAACAGTGATCAGTCCCCAGCTAGGAGAAAGTAATACCAATTCTCTAAATACCAACTACAGATAGAGCATCCAGGATATAACCTCGTCCAACAATTGAAGCAATTACCTCTTTGTTCATTTCTTCGAGTCGTTGACCAATTAACAAACGTAATTCCTCTAAGTCTCTAGGTAGTTTCCATCTCAATCCTTTTTTTAGATATTGCCAAATCTGTTCAATTGGATTAGATTCTGGGCAATGTGGTGGCTGAAACATGAGAATAATACCAATTCTCCAAAATGTGACTACAGATAGGCTAGAATATCATATTAGTAGAGTTAAAGGAAAAATATGGCAGGAGTTTATAAGATAGAAATATCTGAAAGTGAAGCAGAACTCAAGGAACTGCT
>NZ_JADEVX010000296.1:0-3475 GCF_015207925.1 Microcystis sp. LEGE 00066
ACCCCACACCCTGCCCCCAGGAAAAACTTTTTGCCGCAAACCCTAATTAATCGTAAATATTGCCTCTAAAGTTAATCTCATAAATAAAGATTTCGTCTGTCTCCTTGACGATTTCAAAAATAACTCGCATTTTGCCAACACGAATTCTGGAGAATCCTTTTAACTCACCTTTAAGTTTTTTTATATCAAGTTCTTCAGGGGGATAAACGTTTTGAGTTTCAAGGCAGGTTTTGAGAATACCAATTTTAGTTAAAACAGATTTTCGGCTATTGGCATCTAGTTTCTCCAAAAATTTATTGGCTGATCTACTGATCCTGATCTTCACGATTAAACCAGCCTGTAATATCAAGGAAGCTGTCGTCTTTGTAATCAACAGGATTAAAGGTTGCTTCTATGTCAGCTTGTTCTATATCATCAACATAGGGAATCAGCATCTCGAAGAATTTAAACCATTCTTCCCGCATAACTTCGCGGACGCTTTCCTTAATGATGGTTTTGAGCATTAGAGCATCTAAGGTGTTTGCCGGCTCCATATATTTTCCTCCAATCTACTTGAATTGTAGCAGCAGATCAAGAAAACGGGTTTCTTACAGCAGCTATCTTAAGGATTTTAGTTTTCTCAAGCCACTGTTCGAGGCAAGTCAAGAGATTGGGAGAGATTCAGGTAATCTAAGGATAGGCGGTTAAAGTGCGTCTTAGCTTACCTGATAACGTTCTTAAAATCTATCTTCATTGACGCTCCCATCGCGCTCATGCGAGGGATTCCCTGTTCAACCAGTTACCTTATCTAACAAGCTTTCACCTGTTAGACAGTGGGTAGTCTGTCCGAGGGCTTGAATTTCTGTCCGCCCGACAGTATTTGCTTTATGAAGTATGTTTATAGCGGCGTTTTCATCCCGGTCTAAAACGCAACCACAAGAACAAATGTGTGTCCTTATCGATAATGTTTTCTTGACGATATTGCCACAATCAGAGCATTGTTGGCTAGTGTATTGGAGGTTTACCGCTATGACAAACTTCCCGTGAATTTTTCCAAAATAGTCTAACCAATTGGTGAACATTGACCAACTTGCATCTTGAATTGATTTAGCAAGTTTTCGGTTTTTCACCATATTAGAAACCTTCAAGTTCTCGTAGGCTACCAAATCGTTAGATTGGATTAACGCTTTTGCTGTCTTGACGGCAAAATCTTTACGTTGTCTAGAAACTTTTAAATGAATGCGAGCTACTTTAGATTTTTGCTTTAACCTTTTTTGGCTTCCCTTTTTCTTTTTTGAGAGTTTACGTTGAGCCTTTTTTAGTCTTTTTTCAGACTTACGAAGAAACCGTGGGTTATCAATTTTATCCCCATTAGAGTCCGTCAAGAAGTAGTTTAAACCTAAATCAATTCCCACTTCTTTTCCTGTAGAGTCAAGGGGTTCTACTCTCTCAATGTCTAAAACAAATTGACAATAAAAGCCGTCCGCTCGTTTAATAAGCCTGACTCTTTTGATTGTGGATTTATCTAAGAGTTGACGGTTAAAAGTCCCGATGAGTTTTAGCTTCCCAATCCCTGTTTTATCCGTGATGTGAATAAACTTTTTATCTTCCGTTAATTTCCAACCAGAAGATTTGTACTCTACAGACCTTGAGAACTTTTTGAATTTAGGATAGCCTTTTTTCGCCAAACCCTTCTTGCTCCGTCCGCTCGCCGAATTCGATTCGGCGCGGGCGGTGCGCTTTTGACAATTGTTGTAGAAACGGGATATAGAAAACCAAGCTCTTTCAGCACTTGCCTGACGAGCCATAGAGTTCAGTTTACCAACAAAAGAGAACTCAGGATTATTAGATAATTCGGTAGTTAGCCTACACAAAGTAGCATAATTAACCTTATCTTCTTTAGTAGAGTCCATCCAAAATCTTAAACATTTATTCCTGATGAACTGTCCCACTCTTATAGCTTCTTGAATGGCTATTTCTTGGTGAGAATTGGTCTTTAACTTAAACTCTATGACTCGCATTGACTCGACCTCTCAATGTGCTACGCTATGATTATAGCAATCCACCGTACAAAGTGTCAAGGGCATGAAAGTTAATTACTTTAAGACTCGTAGGGCTACCTTTAATCTCACTGTACATATAGTCCTCGTGACAAAATATCGTAGGAAGGTGTTTCAAAAGGAGCATTTGGAGTTTTTGAAGGTAGCTTTTAACTCTATTGCCGCTAAATGGGATGCGGAAGTAGTCGAGATTAACGGAGAATCAGACCATGTACACATTCTTCTTACTTACCCGCCTCATAAACTGTTAAGTGGATTAATAGCTAACTTAAAGTCAACCTCTTGCAAACTTATGTGGGACAACTACCCTGACCACTTAAAAAAGATATATGGTCAAGACAAGCGAGTTTTGTGGACGGGGGCTTATTTTGTGGCTAGTTGTGGCGGTGTCACAATAGACCAACTCAAAAAATATGTCGAAAATCAAGACAGTCCTGATTTTTAATCGTGCTTCGCTGTTCTATATTGGTCGGCTTTTCATCTCATCGGTAAAACCGAGGGTTCCTTCAAGCCGACATTTTAGGTAAAAGTTACTCATTTTAGCTATCTGGCTATATAAATAAGTAACTTTAAAAGGCTTTAGATAGGTTTTTGGTTTCTATATTTAACCCCGATCCTCACAAACAAAGTCCACTACTCGATCGATTTCCCGGGATGAGCGGATGCGACGACTACCGCTGCCGAGTTCGCCACCACGACAATTGGCCCACCAACGTTCGCGACTGCCATTAACGATCGCATCAAATTCTCTAATTCTGCCACTATCATAATAACTGCGGCGATCAACGACAAAACGACCGATATTGGGGAGGCGAAATTCTTCATAAACATTACCGTCCCAACCGCCACCAGAATTACCGTGATGGTCGTCGGTGCGTACCTCAAACTCGCCCCGACAACCATTTCTGACCACAATATTGCCGTTTTCGAAATCCCAATTACCCTCACAGGGAGCAGCGGAGCGAGTGCGGGTTAATCTGACTTGGGCCCATCTAGCGTTCACAGGACAGCGAGTAGTGCGACCGCTTTGACTTTCACAATTAACTCTCATGGTTCTGGCCGCTGCTGGCTCGCTCCCCAGGGGATAAATTAGCAACAAACCGAGACTAGATAATAAAATTTGGCGAAACATTGTCTTTATCTCCAAGAAATTCTCTAGTTTATCTTACAGGGGTATCAAGAAAATGAGTAGTAGTTGCTTGAGATGCGTTAATCAACAAAAAAGAAGGGTGATTTAACTTCACCCTTCCCCCTATTCGGTAAATTTTCTTGCCATCCTTAGAGAGCGTTACCGCGAGGTAATACTTCTTCAGGGAAGATAAAGTTTTCGTGGGGTTGGTCTTGGGGAGCCATCCAAGCTCTCAGACCTTCGTTAAGCAGAATATTTTTAGTGTAGAAGGTTTCAAATTCCGGGTCTTCGGCCGCTCTCAATTCCT
>NZ_JADEVX010000059.1:0-23694 GCF_015207925.1 Microcystis sp. LEGE 00066
GGTGTGGGGTGTGGGGTGTGGGGTTTTACCAGTTTTGAGGTGGCCAATTACCTAATTTTCAGGGAAAAAGTCCCGGAATTTTCACCCCAATCACTCCAAAGGTCGGCACTTTTTGAGGGAAAAAAAGTCTAAAAACCTTGTTGGATCAGGTTTTTAGATTTATTCAGCAAACCCTAACTAAAGACTTTTTAGAAGATGCATCGTTCAATTCCCAGAAATTATGAATTTAACCGTTAAAGACTTGGGTGAACAGGGATTGCTACCGATTCTGCAAAAATATTGTCCTGCGGAGATTATCGGTGATGATGGGGCGATTTTATCCCTCAAGGATGGTTACTCTCTCGTTGTCACCACTGATGTTTTAGTCAATAACGTCCACTTTAGCGATCTTACCACCTCTCCGGAAGATGTGGGCTGGCGAGCGGCGGCGGCTAATTTATCCGATTTAGCGGCTATGGGGGCAGAACCCCTGGGAATTACGGTAGGATTGGCTTTAACTCCCGATCTAGCCATCGATTGGCTAGAAGGACTCTATCGGGGTCTTAGCTCTTGTCTGCAAGTATATCAGACGGCGATCGTTGGTGGCGATGTCTGTCGGGCCACGGAGATTAACATCAGCATCACTGCCCTGGGACAAGTGGCAAAAAATGAAGAAATTAGACGTTTTAATGCAAAAGTTGGCGATAGTATCGTTATTACTGGTTATCACGGTTTATCGCGGGCTGGATTAGAGTTACTCTTGCACCCTGAAACCGGCAGGAATTTAAATTCCGCCCAAAAAAAGCGATTAATCCAAGCCCATCAACGGCCGCGGCCGAGACTCGATTGCATACCACATTTACAAAAAATTGTCAAGCAATTTCCCATCGCCGGCATGGATAGCAGTGACGGGTTAGCAGATGCCATAATTCAAATTTGTCGCTGTAGTGGGGTTGGTGCTGAAATCGAGAGGATTCCCCTGCATCCAACCCTGAAAGAATATGTAGGAGCCGAAAAAGCTCTAGAATGGGCTTTATACGGCGGTGAAGACTTTGAGTTAGTTTTGTGTTTACCCCCGGACAGTGCCAGAGAATTGCTGGAGAAAGTGGGGGAAGAGGGGGCGATAATCGGTCAAATCGTCCCCGGGAGAGAGATAAAATTAGCCGACGGTAGAAACCTCAGTTTAAGCTCTGGATTTCAACATTTTTAGCCTCTATAAATCGCCAAAACCTTTCTTTTTCTTAATTTTCTTCGGTTTTTTCGGGCTGCCACCTTGACCGCGGAACCCCGGTTGATTGCCACCCCCAAACATTCCGCCACCCATCCCGGGCATCCCCGGCATAGCGGGCATTTGTCCCCGTCCCATCTGTTGCATCATCGTTCGCATTCTGGTGAAATTAGCAATTAGTTTGGTCACTTCCGTTTCCGGATGTCCCGAACCCTTGGCAATGCGACGACGACGATTAGGAGACTTAGCCAATAAATCGGGGTTAGCGCGTTCCTCCGTGGTCATGGAATTAATCATCGCTTCCGTGCGTTTTAACTCTTTTTCGCCCTTTTCGATGTCTGTCCCGCTCAGTTTGCCCAGACCGGGGATTAACTTGAGGACTCCCCCCAGGGAACCCATATTTTTTAACAGCCGCATCTGTTTGAGGAAGTCATTAAAATCAAACTTAGCCTCTAAAATCTTGGCCTGCATTTTGGCCGCGTCTTCTAGATCTAACTGTTCCTGGGCTTTTTCCACTAGCGTCAGGACATCACCCATATTGAGGATGCGACTGGCAAGGCGATCGGGATAAAATGGCTCTAAAGCTTCTACTTTTTCCCCAACCCCAACAAATTTAATCGGTTGTCCTGATATTTGCCGCACTGATAGGGCAGCCCCACCGCGAGTATCGCCATCGAGTTTAGTGAGAATTGCCCCCGTGATGCCGATTTGTTGGTGAAAAGTGTTGGTAAGACTGGCCGCTTCCTGACCGGTCATCGCATCCACCACTAATAAAGTGTCGTCGGGGTTGACAATTTTCTTGATTTGTGCTAGTTCGCCCATCATCTGGGTGTCTATCTGCAAACGACCGGCGGTGTCGATGATAACCGTATCTACGCCCAATTCTTTGGCTTTTTCCACACCTTGACGGGCGATATCGACGGGATTAGCCTGAGAACCCATCTCGAAGACGGGAACATTTATCTGTTGACCGAGGGTGATTAATTGGTCAATGGCCGCCGGACGGTAAACATCGGTAGCCACCATCAGGCAGCTTTTGGACTGTTTGCGGAGATATAGGGCTAATTTGGCGGTGGCGGTGGTTTTTCCCGTCCCTTGCAACCCAGCCATTAAAATTACGGTGGGGGGTTTATCGGCCTGAGCTAGGGGAACGTTACTTTCCCCCATAATTTTGACCAATTCATCATAGACAATTTTGATAAATTGCTGGCCGGGATTGACTCCGGAAATAACTTCAGCACCGAGGGCTTGTTTCTCGACCTCAGCAATAAATCCCTTGACTACCTGTAGGTTAACATCTGCTTCTAATAAAGCCCGCCGGACTTCTTTGAGGGTTTCTTGTATATTGGCCGAGGAGATTTTATCTTGACCTCGTAATTTTTTCCATGCGTCTTCTAAGCGGTCGGCCAGTGCGTCGAACATAGTTTCGGAATTAAATTTTTAACTAGATCGATTTTATCTCAAATGTCGGGGGAAGACCCCCGTTCTTACCCTGTCATTGGTCAGGGATCGGCGGCAAAGTTCGATCAAATGTTAAACTGAGTCTGTCTTAGCTTCGGAAGTATTCGATCGCTGCAGGAATCGATTCAAGAGAAAACCGAGGAGCAGAGCCTTAAATTCCAGGTCGTCAGTGAACTGTTTGTAGAAGCTGAAAGGTTCATCTGATTAGCTGGAAACCCTATCCGGCAAAGGATTAATTCAATTTAGATCTGGAAAAAAACACAAAAGACTTATCTGGAAGGTGTTTCAATCCTTTAAGCTCCTGATAAACCGCCGAGAAGCATACCAAACTCAGAAGAGCCATAATTATTCTCAATTATAAAAATTGAGATAGTTTGTGCCGCTTAAATAAAGAGGTTTTGATAACCAAATTAAAGCATATCTCAAGAGTTTTGAGTTAAAAGTAAAACTTCAGGTTTTCATTTATGACAAATGTACCTATTAACTAATTTTCCCCAAAAATTAGTTAGCCTATAATCATAACATATAACTAATTTGCAAGAGTTCTAATATCCGAATTAATTATCGAAGCTGGGGGTTCTTCTAAGTTCTGTGTGATAAGTTTAACTTACATAGGATCGATCTTTGTGTCCTCTGTGTCTGGAGTGGTTCCTTCCACTCCCGCGCCAGCAGGGCTGTATCTTAGAATACATTTTACCCACCAAATCCAAGAAAGCCATCTCTCTCCCCAATCCTTTTACTGTTGCCTTTTCCAAGAGTGCGAGAGTGCCTCATATCAACAAGCAATTTAAATTCGCAGGCAGCTTATCATCTAACCCTGACATTAGCCAATTTTGTTAGATCAGAACTTTTTTAAGAATTATGATCGGCCTATAATAGTAACTATAGTCACCCCTATCCTTTAGGGATAATTCTTGGTTTAGGGTTGATGTCCTTCAGCGCAAGCGAGATAGGTTATGAAAATTAGCGAACTAGAAAACTACTTGGCTCAGATTAAGTCAGAGATTGGTGACATCGATATCGTCTATCAATGTCGTAACCAGCACTATAGTTGGTTGGACAAAATTAGAAGCCATCAACTGAAAGTGTTAAAAAATACCGCAGACACTAAATTATTGATTTCTCTGCAATAGCCATTTTCTCTTGCTAGATGCCAGCAATGCCATAGAATCCGCCTAATCTGCTTAACAGTTTATCTTTTCTTCCCTGTCGATAGGTTCTTAAACCAGCCGCGTCGCCAAAAGAAAATGATTAAACTGAAAGCAACGGTTAGCATCAACACCCAGACGAACACATAGCCCCAATACCATTCTAATTCGGGCATATTATAGGGGGATTTATCAGTATTAAAGTTCATGCCATAAATACCGACAATGAAGGTGAGCGGGATAAAAATCGTCGAGATTACCGTTAAAGTTTTCATAATCTCGTTCATTTTATTACTCACGGAAGACAGGTAAAAATCCATTAAACCATTGGCAAATTCCCGGTAATTTTCGATAACATCGAGGATTTGTACTACATGGTCATAACAGTCTCTTAAATAGGGTTTAATGGTTGTATCGATGACAATATACTCATCGCGTAAAAGCGCATTGAGGGTGTCCCTTTGCGGCCAAATTGCTCGTCGCAGGGAGAGTAATTCCTGACGCAGTTGGTAAATTTTTGATAAAATTTGTTCCGTGGGACTAGCTAAAATTTCGTTTTCTAACTCCTCGATTCTTTCTCCGTAGGACTCTAAAACAGGAAAATAACCGTCAATAATTGCATCCCAAATCGAGTAGGCTAAATAACCCGATTTTTGCTGCCGGATGGAACCTTTATTTAAACGGATTCTTTCCCTAACTCCTTCCAAAGAATCGTATTGTCCTTCTTCCTGCACGGTTAAAACATAATTCTTCCCGACTATTAAACTGATTTGTTCTAACAAAAAACCCTGATGATCGGTCAGGATGGCCATTGGCACTATAATTAAAAGATAATTATCGCATTCTTCTACTTTTGGTCTTTGGGGAATACTGACTATATCCTCAAGGGTTAAGGGATGCAAATGAAAAATTTCCCCCAACTCTTGCAGTTTATCCTCATTACCCAAACCGACGATATCAATCCAAGAGATGGAATCATTGGATAAATATTTAAGACAGTCTTGAGGTAAAAGATTATTAACTCTAGTGGCTTGTTGGGAGTTATAATTAACTAAAAATATCTCGGTAGCAACGGCATTTTCATCGATGGTGATTAACCCCGGCATCGTCCCGGGTTGATTATAGTGATAATCGTAAAGGTGGGGTTTTGTCTGGGAGGATTTTCGCCCTTTTTTATACCTAGTTAATCTTTTGTTATTGCTCATAGTTGAGATCGATCGCTGTTTGCCTTTTTCTTAGCATTGATCGTTCAAACATTCCTCAATTTTTAGCTAACTTTAAGATTGTCCCAGACTCTTAAAAAACGAAGATTAAACGTAAATGCCAATTATTAGCCGTTTCCCTCTCGATTTCGATGCGACGGATAAACTCACGAAAATAAAAACGGCGCTCTATTTCCGATAAATCTCGCCAAAATTGCGGAAAAGCAACGGCACGAGCGATAATAGTCAGGTTATCGGGGGGTAATTGGTCTAAACGTCCTTGAATCTGCGCGATCTCGTTTTTCAGTTTATAGGCCCGTAGATTAGCCGTTTCTTGATCTAAAATTCCCGCCGCTTCTAGGGAGGGCAATTGCGACAAAATATCGTTTTTTTGCCCTATTTCCTCGCTCATTCCCCGTTTGATCCCCTCTAAATCCGGTAAAGATATCTGAGCGATCGTCGGTGGTAGGTCTTGACAAATGCGCTCGATTGTGCTATCGAGAATTTTCTCATAAGCGATCGCCGAACATTTTTTTGTCCGGGGACATTGCAAAGGTCGCAAATAGAGGTATTCTGTGCCTTTTCCTCGCGCTGTCACTTTGGTAATCGTCATCCCCGATTGACATTGATTACAGACGACTAAACCCGCTAAGGAGCGCGGTGCGCTGGCACTGCGGGGGGGTAATTTGCGATTATTTCTCAGGATGCGATCGATCTGGGCTGCTTCTTCCCGGGAGATAATCGGGGTGTGGGTATCGGGGATAATATCTTGACCGAGATAGCACAAATCACCGCGATAAACGGGATTGGTTAGCCATTTATGGGCAGTAGCTACCGATATCTTTTTACCGTAGCGTTTTTCTAGATAGCGCACCGTGGAACGCAGGGAAGCGGAAATCAAAAAGCGATCAAAAAAGTCTTTGACTACCGGTGCGGTACTGCGATCGAGTATATAACGCTCCTTGCCACGACGATAACCGTAGGGTGCTTTTCCGGGAGGAGGCAAAGCTTGCAGACGATTGTGAGCGTGACCTGCTTTTAAACGATTACTTAGTTCGTTTTTTGATATTTCTTGCAGAATCTTGGCAAAATTCAGCTTATAATCTGGGTCTTCTAGGGCAATTATATCTATGTCGAGGGCTTCTAAGGATTGTAAAATTTTGCTAACTTCCGTGCCATTGTCTCCCAATTCTGCTAGGCGATGCAGGATCAGCAGTCGGGGGGGAGTCCCTTGACAATCGCAGAGTAGTTGCTGCCGCTGTGAGCGGTCGCCAAAATCTTGATACACTTGTTCGGGAGAATAGTCCCAAATCGAGGCATCGGGAGGACTATCGATCAGGGGATTAGTATAGGTGTAGGCGATAATTTTCATGTTTTGCCGAAATCCTCCTATAGATAAACTGTACTATATTTAAACCGCGTCCTGAAAAGTTTAGTACAAATGATCGAACTGCCTCGACCCAGCCTCCTTCTCACCGATCATAGACAGTCTTAACCAATAATTTAGATAGTCAACAGCTTATAAGTAGTGGGACTTAAAATCTTGAAACCTGTTGTTAGTAAGTAGTCGTGCAAAATTAATTTCCTAGTCGAGACAGGAGACTCCGAGACAGGAGACTCCGAGACGGGAGACAGCTATTAGGGATCGGATTTGAGTTTTCAGTTCTCTGTTTGCTCACATCAGCAGAAGTCTCACGGAGTAGTGGCTTAGATGTGTAATTAATTTTGCTTAGGTACTTAGAAGGAAAATTCTTTGGCTCTTCTCGACTTTGTGTGATAATTTTTGCTTATGAAATCGTGAAATGTTTACTGGGAAAGACTTTTAGGACTATTTTGTTAAATAAACTATCAGTATAGACCTCGTTTCCACACAGAAACCAGAAGAGCCAATTCTTTCACCACTTCGCTGGTAAATAGCAGAGCGGTGGTTATCTTTTCACCCCCTTGCCTCGCGCGTCTTTAACTGGTACTTTTGGATCGGTGGCGATGATGTGAAGATCGATATTTTTCTGCCAGATCAGGCGCATAAGTTTTTGGGTGAAAGAACCTTTGATGAAATGCTTCCAGCGCGATTGACGGCTCTCCCCAATTACAATCTGGGTGATTCGTTCCCGCTCGGCTACCTCTGCGATCGCTTCAGCCACCTGATAGCTTTTAACCCGTAAGAATTTCCCCTCGAATTCCCCACATAAACGTTCGCAGGTTTCGATATGTAAAGCCTCCTCTCTGGTGAGAAAGCGATCGGGGTTATCGACGAAAATCACGAAAAATTCCGCGTTCATATACCCTGCTATCCGCGCTCCCCGCCGTAATAATCGTAAAGAGTTGGGATAGGTGGAAACACAAACTAATACCCGTTCGTGAACGGGACAGGATTGACCGATAAATGTCGAATTACTCGCTTCTTCTTCTACTGTATCGGCCACTTCGCGCAGGGCGAGTTCCCGTAGGGCGATTAAATTACGCCGTTGAAAGAAATTATTTAAAGATGGTTGGACCTTTTCCGGAGCGTAGATTTTTCCTGCTAATAATCTTTCCTCTAGGGTTTCGGCGGTGACATCTACCACAATCACTTCATCAGCTTCCTCCAAAATTCGATCGGGTATTCTCTCCCGCACCACCACCCCGGTGATCCTAGCAACCAGATCGTTTAAACTCTCGATATGCTGGATATTGACGGTAGAGTAAACATCGATTCCCTGGGATAAAATTATCTCCACGTCCTGAAAGCGTTTCTCTCGCTCCGAACCCGGTGCATTCGTGTGGGCTAATTCATCAATCAGACACAGCTGCGGTGAGCGAGCGATAATCGCTTCCGTATCCATTTCCGAGAGAGTGAATCCCTCTTTCTCTAGGATTTTTCTGGGTACGATTTCCAATCCCTCGGCTTTTTCGGCGGTCTCTTTTCTGCCGTGGGTTTCGAGAAGTCCAATCACCACGTCGGTTCCCTGCTTTCTGAGGCTATGTCCCTCCTCCAGCATCTTGTAGGTTTTCCCGACTCCCGGAGCCATCCCGATAAAAATTTTATGTCTTCCCCGTCGCACAATTGTCTCCTTTTTGGCAACTTACCTTACAGATTAAGATAATTCGATCGTAGCCGGGGGGATTGAGTATCATTAATCCTTTTAATAGTGACGTGGAGTATAAACCCATTGTTTTGTTTTACCTTGCCCAATAAGGCGAGTTTTACTCGATCCGATCAAAATTATAGTCCGCATATCCGCATCTTTAATAGTCATATCCTCTAGGAATTTCACCGTCACTGTTTCCCCTTTTCGCCCTAAATTACGCGCTAGTACCACGGGAGTTTGCGGCGATCGCCATTGTAATAAAATCTCTTTTGCCTTCTCCAATTGCCAAGTGCGCTCTTGAGACACAGGATTATAAAATGCGATCGCTAAATCTGCCCGGGCTGCTAACTCAATACGCTGAGAAATCACCTGCCAAGATTTGAGAATATCCGATAGGGAAATCGCACAAAAATCATGGCCTAAAGGTGCGCCAACCCTAGCAGCCGCCGCTTGCATGGCCGAAATCCCTGGACAGACCTGAATGGCCACCTGCTGCCATGCCGGTTTTGCTTTTTTTTCTAATACCTCAAACACGGCCGCGGCCATGGCATAAATGCCAGGATCTCCGGAGGAAACTAAGACAACTGATCGCCCCTTAGCCGCTAAATCTAGGGCTATTTCTGCGCGATCGAGTTCCACCCGATTATCCGATTCATGGCGGACAATTTCTGGTTTTTTCAGGAATTCTACCAAATCCAAATAGGTTTTATAACCCACCCAATCCGTGGCTTTTTCCAACACTTCTCGAACTTCTGGCGACATCCAATTTAGCGCACCCGGTCCAGTTCCAACTATGGCTAATTTACCTTGACTTTCCTGGTCCAAATCCCCCAGAGGTAAACTGGATTTTTCCTTAATTTGCTGGCTTTCCTCCCAGAGATAAACTAAACAGGTATTGCTAGGTTTTGCCAAGTTTAAGTTATTTTTATCGATAATCTCAATGCTCAATTTTGCCGCTGATGAAATTGGTAAATTACTATTTTTTAACCAGTCTGCTTCACCGATTAATTTTACTTTTTCACCCGCCAATAAATCGGACAGAAACTTCTTAGCATCATCGGGATTAACTAACTGATAACCCGGGGGTGGCGATAATAAAGTCGTTTTAAATCTAATATCACCAGTGGTGGTAATTGCGGGGGAAATTTGCAAAACCGAGGCAATTTGACGAGCGAGATCATTAACCCCTTGTAAACCCCCCAACAAAGGCACTACGGCGCTGCCATCTTCTGCGATTGCTAATACAGGCGGTTCTTGCCATTTATTAGTTAATAAAGGTGCTAAAGTGCGAATTAAAATACCCGCCGCACAAATACCAATAATTGGCGTTCCCGTCTGGAAAAATTCTCGCACCGTTTCGCCAAAATTATTATAGGTAAAATCAGCCGATTGGGTACGATTTATTAACCCATAAACTGCTGATTCTGGTAAGGCCATTTGCACTTGACGAGCCACGGAAATGCTGGTTTCTCCTAAAATGAGAATAGCTGGAGGTTTCATTTGGCTTCCCCCGACTGCGCTGCGGTTAACTTTTGGATAAATTCTTGATGTTCTACCGAGTTAATTCCAGCTTTTAAGATGTCTAACACCCGTGACATATTGCCGTTGAGCATGGCTGAAATATCTAACCACAAACCCGGAAATACTAGAGAGCAAATCACCCCTTCTTGGTTGGGTAACAAAGAAATATAATCGCCATCTTGTAAACTAAACCAATCAATTTTTTGGTCAAATACCTGCCAAACAAGGTATTCTTGAATGCCACTGCGTCGATAAGCACGTTTTTTATCACCTAAATCTATGGCGGCACTACTAGCGGCAATTTCTACCACTAATTCCGGCGATCCTTCTAGGTATCCCTCTACACTTAGGGTTGATTTTCCCCCGCTTTCTTGACTGATTAATAACACCCCATCCGGCTGTAATTCGTTGTCGATATCCAAGCGAACTGTTGGCTCAATACCCATTTGTACTTGGGGTGTAGCAGCTTGATAAACTCCCAACCAAGTGATTAAACGTCCGTGGGGTTCAGCATGAAATTTAAACCTTAATGGGGATGCCATATACACAACTCCTTCGATCAGTTCGGCTTTTTTTAATCCTGGCATAGCTTGATAACGGCGCTCGAATTCGGGACGAATTAAGCGGTCCCCATTTTCTAAAGGGGGTAAATGTTGAGTGGTTACAGTCTGAGAAGTTAAGGATTTAACTGGAGAAGAAGTCATGGTGGCAGTCTTTGGAAACAAAACAGCATTGATTTTATTATAAGTAGGTAGGCGTTAAAAATTATCAGATGCCCTCCTTATTAAAGGGGGATTAAGGGGGGATCGGCACCCCCCTTATCAAGGGTAGATCCCCCCGCCTATCGGCACCCCCCTTATCAAGGGGGGCAGGGGGGATCGAACTTAAAATCCATTTTTAATTTAATTATAACCAGCTACTTAGATTGTTTCATTGGACTTCTTGAGGGATTTAACTTTTAACTGAAATTTTCCCGGAAGTCCTGAGCTTTTAGCGATGGGATGAATGGCGACTAACAGATAGACAATTACTCAAAACTATACCATTTATCTTAGTGATGAGGTACAAAGTTTTCCTTTTGGGAAGTCGGTAGTCGATACCAAATTAGGTTACACTTCATCTAGTTATGAGAAATGCTGTCATAACTGATGTAGCGCACCTAAATGAAAGGTAAACGTCCTCTTCTAGAGCCTACCCATTCACGAATCAATTAGGCACACTATAACTGATAACTGATAATCGATAACTGATAATGTTGGTTCCCCTTACCCGTCAATCGATCGAGCAAATTGTCCCAATTATCGCCACAGGTCCCCAGTACGCTCACTATTGGGGTAAATGGTCTGATTTTCTGCGCCGTTTATTCATTTCTATCATCGCTCTCACCGCAGCTTGGTTAATCGGTAATTTATTCGGTCCAGGTGGTTTAACAATTAAACTGATTTTCGACATTATCGCCGGTTTATATTGGCTCTGGGGTCCGGTTTATTGGGCCAGTGTTCGCAATAATACCTATCGTCGTCTTCCCTACGGGGGGTTTTGGCGCGGTCGCGTTTTCGATGCTTTTGTAACCGAGGAATTAATCGGGGAAGAAGAAAGGGTCAATAAACGCGGGGAATTAGAGATTATCGAAAATCGCCAACGCTGTATTAATCTAGAAATCGGTGATCAAACTGGTTTTTCGGCGATCGTTCGCGCTCCCCTCAAACGCATCCATAAATCGATCCGTCCCGGAATGGTGGCCGAAGCTTTGTTAATGTCTCGAGATCCCGATTTAGGGGATATCAATCAGCTTTCTGATGTCCATCTTCCCCAACTCGACCAGTGGATAGGGGAATATCCCGTGCTGCGACGGGATATTTTTCAGCAAGTTAGTCGCGAATTGGGAGGGGGAAAAGAACCCCGGCCAAAACCTTCTCGTTATTCTAATAATGTCATCCGAAGACGCAAAACCCGTTAATTTGTCGGCGATCTTTGAAAAGATACCAGTTTCCCGGTCATCAATGAATCATAATTTACAGATTTTAGTCCATTTAATCCTTGTTTTCGCTGTTTTTGAACCATCAAAAATTAATTATGCAAGAGGTTTAATATAATGTTAATTGAGCTTAGAAGGAGATAAATTGATGACGGCATCCTATGAGCAAGACTTTGGACTTTGGGCCGAACAAATGGCCGATTTATTAGCCTCTGGTCGGTTTTCCAAGTTAGATATTGAGAATTTAGTCGAAGAGGTGCGGGATTTGTCGAAACGGGAGCGCGATCGCTTACTCGCTAGTCTAAGATTAATTTTGCATCATTTATTAAAGTGGGATTATCAACCTCAACGGCGATCGCACAGTTGGTTGGGAACTATTCAAGGAGAAAGAGCTAATATTAGGCTTTATTTGGACGATAGCCCCAGTTTAAGGCGATATTTAACCGATGAAAGCCTATTTAAACTCTATGCTGTTGCTTGTTCCGATGCCTTTAGAGAGACGGGATTGGAGTTTCCCCCCGTTTGTCCCTACGGTATTGAGGATATTTTAAATCGTTCTCTTCATTTGTCGGAATGATAGGCGAAAAACGATTAAAGTTGGTAAGCTTAGATAGTATCCACAGAATCTTAAGTTTATCGCCATGATTGACTGGTTAATTGTCTGGGGGGTTACTCAAGCCGCAGGTTCGCTTGTTCGTTCAGTAATGCAAGAGTTGGCAATAGAGGGTGCAAAAGATTACGGAAAGGAATTTTTTAAAAACAGTCTAGGTAAAGTGTTACACTTACCTGAAAAAGATGTTCAAAAAGAAGCTTATGGCAAAGCAATGAAGGAGTTTTTAGAACTCTTTCAGCAACAGTTAGAAATGGCCGATCTGGAAGATGATCAAATTAAAAACTTTGAAAAACCTCTCAAGACTTTTATTAAAGATGACCAAGTTAAACCTATTTTAGGGGATGCTTTTGATATTGATTGTCAAGTTCTTGATACTTTGACGTTAGCTCAATCTTGGCAAAGACTTAATTTATCGCCGTTACCTGCTGAATTTAACTGGGAAAAACTAGGTAAATTTTATTTGAGAAAAACTCAGGAAATTATTGAAAATTCTGAAAAGCTAAGAGCCGTTTTTTTAGTTAAGTTACAGAATAAAGATAGCCAAAATATTCAAGAAATAGCAGGAGTTAAAACAGATTACAATTTAGATAACTATGCGGAAGGATTAAAAAAGGAATATGGCCATCTTAAATTAGAATGTTTAGACACAACGACTTATGAGCAAATCAAACTCTGGCGAATGTTTGTGCCGCAAAATGTGAGACGATGTAAACAATTTATTCCTCAACTTTATGAATTACCTAAAGAAGTGCTGCAGGAACTTGTAGATAGGGGAGAAATTACTCAAGCGGAGTTAGAACAAATACAAGCAGAACTAGAACGAAAACGGCAAGAATATGTCAATGAAAAATTAGATCCTGTTTTGAATATCGTCAATTCTTCTGAATACCGACGAACCGTAATTTTAGGCGATCCGGGGGCGGGAAAATCGAGTTTATTGCAGTATTTAGCTTTAAATTGGGCTGAAAAAGAACCCAGTCAGCGTGTTTTGCTTCCCCTTCCTCTTTTGATAGAATTGCGTATTTATGCCAGAGATAAGGATGAAAAAAAATGTCAGAATATTCTAGAATTTTTCCATCAAGGTAATCTGATTTGTCATCTCAATCAACTTGCTTTAGATGATAACCTTGAAAAAGGTCAGGCTCTTGTGCTTTTTGATGGATTAGATTAAGTTTTTAATCCCCAATTAAGAGAAGAAATTGTCACGGATATTAAACGTTTTAGTATTCAATATCCTCAAGTGCAGATTATAGTCACTTCTCGCTGGTTAGGATATAAAGCAGAAGAATTAAATCATGCTGGTTTTGAACATTTTATGATCCAAGATTTAGATAAAGATCAGATTGAAGATTTTATCAAACGTTGGCATGATTTGGCTTTTGAAAATCGAGATGATAAAACCCAAAAACAAGAACGTTTACAAAAGGCAATTAAGGAGTCAAAAGCGATTCGAGAATTAGCAGGAAATCCTTTATTATTAACGATGATGGCTATTCTGAATCGAACTCAAGAATTACCAAGAGATCGCTCAAAACTTTATGAAAAAGCGTCAGAGGTGTTATTACATCAATGGGATTTTGAAACCAAGGAAGGATTAATTGATCCTGAACTGAAAAAATATCTTTACAATATTGATCTAAGAGATAAAAGGGACATTCTGCGTTTAGTCGCAAGTGCCATGCAAGCAGGAGAAAAAGGGTTAGATGCTAATTTAATCTATAAGGAAGAATTAGAAAATATTTTGACTCAATATCTTGAAAAAACAGGAATTAACAAACGAGATGCTAGTGATCTGACTGATTTAATCATCAAACAACTGCGCTATCGTAATTTTATTCTTTGTTCTTTAGGTGGCAATGCTTTTGCTTTTGTTCATCGAACTTTTTTAGAATACTTTTGTGCTTGCGAGTTTTATGAAAGATTTAAAAACCGAGGATTACCAGACGGAATTAATCTTGAGGAATTAAAAACCAAAGTATTTGGAGAACATTATTCAGATCCTGTTTGGAAAGAAGTTTTATGTTTATTAATGGGGATGCTAAGTGCAGAATTTCCCAAAGAAGTTGCTGAAGAATTAATTAACTATCTCATTGATATGGAGGAAAAAGACAAGGGATTTGCTCATCTTTTTTTGGCAGCAGATTGTTATGGAGAATTGCGAAACCAGTCTATTTATGTTGAACTAAGTCAGCGATTGTTAGATAGTCTTCAATCATTAACTAAATCGTCTTATAGGTATGCTGATACTGATTTTAAGAAAAAAACAGTTGCTAAAATTGGAGCAATTTGGCAAGATCATCGGACAGGATGGAGTGTTCTTCAAGCTATAGCAACTGAAAGAAATGTTTGGTATGTTCAAGATCAAGCTGTTATTCAATTATCTAGAATTGCTAAAATTCATTCTGAGGCGTTAGTTTATCTACAGGAATTTGCTAGACAGGGTAAATCAGAAGCAATTGAAGCTTTAGCAACCCATTGGCGAGATAATCCTCAAACTTTACCCATTATTCAACAACAAGCTAACAAGGGTAAAAGTCTAGCAATTCAAGCTTTAGTAACCCATTGGCGAGATAATCCTCAAACTTTACCCATTATTCAACAACAAGCTAACAAGGGTCAATCAAAAGCGATTGAAGCTTTAGCAAACCATTGGCGAGATAATCCTCAAACCTTACCCATTATTCAACAACAAGCTAATAAGGGTGAACATAGAGCAATTGAAGCTTTAGCAAACCATTGGCGAGATCACGCTCAAACTTTACCCATTATTCAACAACTAGCTAATAAGGCTGAAGGGGAAATTATTGGACTTTTGACGGCATTAGCTAGAATAACAATTGACTCGGAAATAGGAGCAATTATCGAAACAATATTAGCTAGAACGGATGTAGATGCTAAAATCAAAGAAGGTTTTCAAGAATTTCTTTACTATAGTAATTTCAGAGATTGGAGAAATCCCGATTAAGATAGCTAATCTGCTAATTTTGTAGGGTGCGTGTTTGCGGCTACTAATTCTGATGAAAAACCAAAATTAACAATCCGCACCCCACGCAGCAAATTTATTATTAAATTGGTGCATTATGCTTTCGCACTTCACACCCTAAGAGTGGTAAGAAGTTGAAGGGTGATCGTTCTTGTCGGTGGGACGGAGTGCGCTCTCTGTCATCGAATAAGATATAATTGGGAAGGTAAAAATAGTTAAAGCATTATGAGTTACCAAAACATTATTACCATTGAACCAGGAAAACGCAGCGGAAAACCCTGCATTCGAGGAATGCGTATAACTGTGTACGATATTCTAGAATATTTAGCAGCAGGAATGACAGAAGCAGAAATTCTTGAGGATTTTTCAGAATTAACTTCCGAGGATATCAAGGCCTGTTTAGCTTTTGCTGCTGATCGAGAGAAAAAATTATTTATCACCTCTTTATGAAACTGTTATTAGATGAAAATTTGTCAGATCGGATTATTGATAAAATAATTGATTTATATGCTGATTCTCAGCACGTTAAGACTTTAGGACTGATCAATACTGATGATGCACTTATCTGGGAATTTGCCAAATTCAACGATTTTGTAATTGTCTCTAAAGATGCCGATTTTCATCAGCGCAGTCTATTATATGGTCATCCACCAAAATTTATCTATCTTCGTATTGGTAATAGTCCCACTGCAAAGATTATCGAAATTTTAAGAGGTTATTTTTTAATTATTGTTGAATTTTTTGATAGTGAAACAGAAAGTCTGTTGATATTAAGTTGAGTGCGATCGCTGATCTTGTAGGGTGCGTGTTTGCGGTTACTAATTCTGTTAAAAAACCAAAATCAATAATCCGCTCCCCACGCAGCAAATTTATTATTAAATTGGTGTGTTACGCTATCGCTAACACACCCTGGATTGTTTCAGTTAATTTGGTGTATTAGAAAAATGCTATAAATTCTATAATTTAAGACTTTAAGCCGAAATCTATTGCCCTATTTTAGCTGAAACAGTCCACTGCGTTTAATTTTCCAACCTATGCTTTTTAATGCTTTTAAAACTTGTTTGGCTTTCGTTGCTGACCATTGACTCATAGAGCAACAAATGATAAATTTAGGTGATTTTCTGGAAGTTCTCCCTGTTCAAGTTGATCGGCTAAGACACGCAAGGCAAGTGCTTGAACTTTAGCCATAGCTTCCTGTTGACTATTGCCATAGACTAAAACTCCCGGAAGTTCGACGATTTCAGCAATATATCGTCCATCTTCTTCTTGTTCTATTTCAATCTTATAATTCATTTGAGAATTACCTAGGAATGACCTGCTGTCTTGATTATATTAGATTTTATAGCCGCTCTTGTCGGTTGGATTGACCTAAAGAAACCCAACACACATTAGATAGGGTTTGCCGAAAAAGCTTTTCGTGGGGTTAGGAGTCAGTCTCAACGAAAAAATTTTCACCACCACAGAGGAAAGAGGTTTCTTTGCCTACACCCCACACCCGTTCGGACCTCGGCCATCTATATATATAGGGTTTGCCGAAAAAGTGGGGTTAGGAGTGAGTATTCAGTATTCAGATGCGGGTTTTCAGTTCACTGTTCACAGCAAAATACTCCCCACTTCCCCACTTCCCCACTTCCCTATCCCTTTTAAACAGGATTTATTATTAGCCTGTATCAGCATTTCTGATTACGTTGTTAAGTTTGGCTAATAACACCTTATTTTTAGTTCCTTGTCAAGCCCCTATTATAATTTTTAATCTTTGATTCTTAGTCTGATTTAACATTGATATTAAAAATCTGGTTTTTTGTAGCGAAGACAACAGTTTTATTAATCATTATCTGCATTTATAGAGGGAAATCGAGGGAGGCTGATGATCCTTGAAAGCCTTGTCAATACTAGCGTTATTACCTTTCGAAATTTCACTAATTCCCCAAGTTTTCCTAACCTTGACCCCCTCTAGGAGACAAAAAATTCAAAACCTATTATCTTAACTTGGTTCTTAGCGCAAGTCAACCCTTTATTTAAATTTTTGATTCTCTTGCCCGATAACGATATAAATTCTCGTAATGACCAACCAATTTTCCGTGATAGGGTTGAACAGAACGCAACCAAGTTAGCTTTGCAAGCAAAAAGGAATGTTAGCAAATTCCTTTAGCTTTGCATTGGGAACTTGCTAACGCACAATAAGAAGGTCTATGAATAAACAACTGATCAACAAACTACAAGCTGTAACCGCCCTTACCGTAGTGGGGACTACAGCCTCGATAATTTGTTCCCAGACAGCAGGACACAGCAACAGCTTGACGGATATTAGCGTAGGTCGTCAAACTGTTATCGAGTCAACCACTCAAACCGTTCTGTCCGCTTTTTCTAATAGTCGAACATCCGATTCAGATATTAAAGTATCACGTTCGGTTCAAGATAATGCTAACGAAATTCTAAAAACTTTGGAGTCCCTAGTGGACAAAGAAAATACCGTCCCGGCAAGCGTTACACCCCGAACCCAAGGGGCCATTCCTTCGACCATACAACCCCAATCACAACCCAATCAAGTCAAACCGGCCCCGGCCAGCAATCCTGCCTCAGTGACACCAGCAGAGAAGCCAAAAACAACCCAGGGGACAAAAACCAGCAGTCGCCCCCGTAAACGGGGAATGGCCTCTTGGTATGGTCCTGGTTTCCACGGTCGTCGCACCGCTAGTGGTGAGACTTTTAACTCTGGTGGTTTAACTGCCGCTCATCGCTATCTACCTTTCGGCACTAGGGTTAGGGTAACTAATCTGCGTAATGGGCGCTCGGTGGTGGTCAGGATTAACGATCGCGGTCCGTTTAGCGGTGGCCGCGTCATCGACCTTTCCAGAGGTGCGGCAGCGATTATCGGTGTCTTCCAGTCGGGAGTTGCCCCGGTGGTCTTGGAAGTTTTAGGCAGATAATCAGTGATCACTATGGCAGTGATCACTGCTATAGTGATCCTATTGGGATTTGACGGGGTTTATGTTAGAAATTAACGATTTATCGGTTAATTATGGCGGAATAAAGGCATTACAGCAGGTTAGTTTAAGGGTAGAAAAGGGGGAAATTGTCACCCTGATTGGAGCGAACGGAGCGGGAAAAACAACGACTCTAAAGACGATATCTCGGCTTTTAACGGCAAAGACGGGGCGAATAATCTATCAGGGTCAAGATATTACCCATTTACCACCCCATGAAATCGTTAAACGGGGAATTGCTCATAGTCCAGAAGGTAGAAGAATCTTAGCTCGTCAAACAGTCTTGACAAATTTGCAGTTAGGTGCTTATACGAGAAGCGATCGCCTAGGAGTAAAAAGCGATATCGAAGAGCAGTGGCAACTTTTTCCCCGACTATCGGAGCGCCGAGAGCAGTTAGCGGGAACCCTAAGCGGTGGGGAACAGCAGATGCTGGCGATCGCAAGAGCTTTAATGAGTCGTCCCAAGTTATTGTTACTAGACGAACCCAGTTTAGGACTAGCACCGCAGATAGTGCGAGAAATATTCAGTATTATCCGTAAATTAAACAAATCGGGAGTAACTATCCTGTTAGTGGAACAAAACGCCAATTTAGCCCTAGAAACTGCTAATCGCGGCTATGTTTTGGCAGCGGGACGCTTGACCATGGCGGGAGAAGCCGGGGATTTACTCAAGGATGAGCGGGTCAAACAAGCTTATTTAGGCTGATCAATCACAGTGCGGGGATCATTGAAGAAAATCTATAGTAAAACTTGGTAAAAAATATTAACAAAATTTTACAAAGTCGCATAGAATGAACACATAACGAAATAGGTATTTTTTCTTACTGCCATGCTAACGGCTAACTTCCCCTGGCTCACCGCCATCATTTTGCTCCCCTTGCTTTCCTCCTTCCTAATCCCTATAATCCCCGACAAGGAAGGAAAAACCGTTCGTTGGTTCGCTCTTGGAGTCGGACTAGCAGACTTTATATTAATGTGCTACGTCTTTTTACAAAAATATGATTTAAGCAACCCCAACCTACAATTAGTAGAAAAAATCGATTGGGTTCCCCAAATTGGTTTAAGTTGGGCGGTGTCGGTGGATGGTATCTCGGCACCGTTAGTTTTATTAGCAGGATTGGTGACAACCCTTTCTATATTGGCCGCGTGGCAAGTGGACCGCAAACCCCGTTTATTCTACTTCCTGATGCTGTTGCTCTACGCCGCTCAGATTGGTGTTTTCGTCGCCCAAGACTTATTATTATTCTTTTTAATGTGGGAAATCGAGTTAATTCCCGTTTATCTACTCGTTTCCATCTGGGGTGGTCAAAAACGTCGTTATGCCGCCACTAAATTCTTACTCTACACCGCCGCCGCTTCTATCTTCATCCTCGTTGCCGGTCTAGCCATGGCCCTCTACGGTGGTGGTGCCATGACCTTTGACATGGCGGAATTAGGATTTAAAGATTATCCCCTCGCTTTAGAATTAGTCCTTTACGCTGGTTTATTAATCGCTTTCGGGGTCAAACTCGCCATCTTCCCCCTCCATACTTGGCTCCCCGATGCTCACGGCGAAGCTTCTGCACCTGTATCGATGATTCTTGCTGGTGTTCTCCTCAAAATGGGTGGTTATGGTTTAATCCGCCTTAATATGGGGCTTCTACCCGATGCACATATCTACTTTGCTCCGATTCTAGCGATTCTCGGTGTCGTCAATATTATCTACGGTGCTTTCGCTTCCTTCGGTCAACAAAACATGAAACGCCGTCTCGCTTATTCCTCGGTTTCACACATGGGATTCGTCCTTTTAGGGATTGCTTCCTTTACCGATGTGGGTATTAGCGGCGCTATGTTACAAATGCTCTCCCATGGTTTAATTGCCGCCGTCTTATTCTTCCTTGCTGGTGTCACCTACGACCGCACCCATACCTTAGCTTTAAACGAGATGGGTGGGATTGCTCAAGCGATGCCGAAAGTCTTCGCTCTCTTTACTGCCGGCGCCATGGCTTCCCTAGCGTTACCCGGAATGAGCGGTTTTGCCAGTGAAATTACTGTATTTATCGGTGTTACTAGCAGTGACGTTTATAGCCAAACCTTCCGGGTTGTGACTGTTTTCCTCGCTTCCGTTGGTTTAATCCTCACCCCGATTTATCTACTCTCCATGCTTCGTCAAGTTTTCTACGGAGATGGTTCTTCCTGCGATATTACTAACATTCTCCCCAACAAAAGCAACGAACAAGCAGTTTGTTTCGGTACTAGCTGTGTCCTTCCTGACGAATCAGAATATATTGACGCTAAACCCAGAGAAATCTTTATCGCTGTCTCTTTCCTCGCTTTGATTGTTTCTATCGGTTTCTATCCCCAACTGGCTACCCGTATCTACGATGTGAAAACGGTGGCAGTTAACTCGGAAGTGCGTCAAGCTTACACAGAAATCGCCGCTACTCGTCAAAATATCTACGCTGAAACTCAACCGGACGTGAGCGCCAAGGTTGCCAGTATCCTCCAATAAATTGGCAAGTCTAAAGTGAATAGGTTATCAGGAGTGGAAATTCTGCTCCTGATTTTTTTTGGCGAGGAGAAAGATGCGAGCATTTATACTAAAATCTAAGATAGCCGGTTTAATACTGAGTAACGCACAGAAAACGGGTTTCTCGGAGAAACCCGTTTTCTACTCAATAACCAGATTTAGTATAATATCGTCTCTGGGATCAAAACGGAAGCTTAGAATAGATAAAATATGTGGACTTTTATTGATTTATTTGCCGGTATAGGAGGATTTAGAATCGCTCTAGAGAATCTCGGTTGTCAATGCGTTTTTTCCTCGGAAATCGATCCTCACTCCCAAAAGGTTTACTTAGCTAACTATGGTCATTTACCCGATAATCAAGACATCAGAAAATTAGAGGCAAAAACTGTCCCCGATCATGATATACTATGCGGCGGGTTTCCCTGTCAAGCGTTTAGTATCGCCGGCAGAAAACACGGTTTTGAAGATGCACGCGGAACCTTATTTTTTGAAGTTGCCCGGATCTTACACGAAAAGAAACCGAAGGCTTTTATCTTAGAAAATGTCCAGGGTTTAGTCCATCATGATCGAGGTAAAACTTTAAAAACTATTTTAGATATATTAGAAAAGGATTTGCATTATTTTGTCCCTAGTCCCCAGATTTTAAATGCCAGATATTTTGGGGTTCCTCAAAACCGTCCCCGAATTTTTATCGTCGGTTTTCGAGAAGATTTAAATATTTACCATTTTTCCTATCCCCAACCAACCCATCAAGAAACTTGTCTCAAAGATATCCTAGAAGAAAAGGAAGTCAGCGTTAAATATTATCTCTCTAATCAGTATTTAGAAACTTTGTTTAAACACAGGGCTAGACACGAAAATAAAGGTAATGGGTTCGGTTATGAGATTATTTCTCCCGATGGTATCGCTAATGCTATTGTGGTGGGAGGTATGGGAAAAGAAAGAAATTTAGTTATCGATAAAAGACTGACTAATTTCACTCCCGTTACTCGCATTAAGGGAGAGGTAAATAAATTATTCGTCCGCAGAATGACTCCCAGAGAATGGGCAAGATTACAGGGATTTCCCGATACTTTTCAGATTGTTGTTAGCGATGTCCAAGCTTATAAACAGTTCGGTAATTCTGTGGCTATTACCGTAGTAAAAGCGGTGGCAAAAGAGGTGATTAAAGCTTTAGATTTATCCAGAGATTCTCAAGAAAATATCATGGTTAAGGATTTACAGGGGAGACAATTAGAACTATTGTCAATCTGAGGAACAAGAGCAATTGTTTTTAGGGTTTTGGGTATAGGACAGCGTTGCTTATCAAGATGAAGTATAACCTAATTTGGTATGGACGACCGACTCCCCAAAACCAAAACTTCCTATCTCATCCTTAAGATAACTGCTATAATAATAGTTAATTATTTGATCAATGCGATTGCCGTTTATGCTGAAGTCTGACTGGATTAAATTAATCATTGTCTATTCAATCTGAAAAATGGCGTTCTGGGGTTGTCATGTTCTTAAATGTAAAGTTTTGTTACGAGATTCAACATTTCCGCAAGCTCGGTTGTCTCTAGTAAAGCTTTTTTTATATTTCTTTACAGACAGCATCTAATTACTTAAATTTAATTAACATTAGATAGCTTGACGTTTACCTCATGCCATTAGTATTCTAAAAACGAATGATGTTTTTGTTCTATAGCGTTTCCTAAGCTAGTGAGGTACACCTGTTTTTCTTCCCCTTTGCCTTTTGCCTCTTGCCTTTTGCCTAAAACCCATAACTTTTGTACCTCAGCAGACTGAAAAACGCTATATATTCCTAAAATTCCAAAAAACAACAATGAGTAAAAGGACTCTGTTTGTCCCTATTATTGATTCTTATCAAGGGAAATACCTGAATTTTCCAGATATTGAACAAACCATCCTTGAAGATATTGCTGAAGTAACCTTATATAAAGTAAGTTGTGCAGAAGATCTAGCAGGAAAAATCGATGAGGCTGATGTCATTATCTCTTGGCATACAATTCCACTACAGAAGGAAATTCTATCGAGGTTGAAGCAATGTCGAGGTATTGTCCGTGCTGCTGTTGGCTTTGATAACATAGATATTAAGTTTGCTGGACAGAAAGGAATTCCAGTTTGTAACGTTCCTGATTATGGGACTGAAGAAGTCGCCGATCATACTCTTGCATTAACTCTCGCTTTAATTCGCAAACTTCCCTATATTGATCAATACGTTCGCCATGAGAAGTGGGACTGGAGCGCCATTGGAAGTGTCCCTCGAATTCGAGGCATGAAATTCGGAATTGTTGGCTTTGGGCGAATTGGGAGTGCTGTTGCTAAGAGAGCGCAAGCCTTTGGATTTAATGTAGCCTTTTTCGATCCTTACGTTCCGAGCGGTGTTGAGAAAGCTCACGGAATAACTCGATATGAAACTCTGCACGAGCTGATAGAGTCTTCTAAAGTTATCACAATTCATACCCTGTTATCTGAGGAAACCTATCACCTCATAGGTCGTCCAGAATTCGATCTCATGACGCCAGAAACCATTTTGATTAACACCTCCCGAGGGGAAACCCTCGACCAAGAAGTACTGATAGAAAGCTTGACTAGAGGTAAAATCGGATATGTCGGACTTGATGTTTTAGCAGACGAACCAAAAATCCCCGAAGAATTGAAAAATTCTGATCGCACAATCTTGAGCGCCCATTCTGCGTTTTATGCTGATGAATCGTTAAAGGAACTCCGTCGTAAAGCCGCGCAATCTGCCCGCAAATTCTTACTGGATCAAAAAGAGCGATCACTCGTAAACGAGTGTTTTCTTAACTTCAAATAAAGAAGACTGTTTGATGAGGTGAAAACAAATATTACCATCAAATATTCAATCAAGTTTAGCTAAATTGGCGTTGCTGAATTAAGGTATGATTAGGCAAAATGGCGAGCATTCAGAGGAAAATAACTTCTGTTATTTGAATAAGGAACTGGAACATCCTCAAATTTTAGGTAGTGAATTAGTAATCGAATTGAAT
>NZ_JADEVX010000005.1:0-59458 GCF_015207925.1 Microcystis sp. LEGE 00066
CCCACACCCTACACCCCACTTCCCACTTCATAATTCATCCCTTGACTGACCCCAGCAATGGCAGCCAAGAGAAGCCAAACAATAGTATTAATCTTGACGTCGGAGAGGGTGACATCGACGAGATTAAATAAAACGCAAGCACCAAAGGCCACCAGATAGGTAAAGATAATTAACTCACCCCCGGCTTTTTGTTGCCGTAGAAAGATAAATAAACGCCACCCTTGGGCATAAATCCAACCCACCCAAACAGACAATAAAATTAAGCCAATAATTCCCGTTTCTGCCATTAACATCAAATATAAATTATGGGGATGACCTAACCATAATCCCTGACTTTTTTCGTAGAGAGGTGTAAAACTGCGTAATCCCCAACCGAATAGGGGTCTTTCTTGGGTCATTTCTAGAGTAAAACGCCATTGAGTTGATCTGAGAGTCGCTAGAGGACGATTGGGGAACATTTCATCGGATAATCGCTCCCAAATCGCCCTAGGAACCAAAAAACGCAGACTATCCCTGAAAGGATTTGGTCCCCAAGAAGCAAGAGAAATCACCCCCCCCAAGAGGACAAAACCAGCGACTAAGGCATTCCAACCCAGATAAAGGGCGAAAATTAGGCAACCTAAAAAGGCTAAGGCCCAAGCATTGCGAGAATTGCTTAAAAATAGCCCTACACTATCGATAAATATAGTTAAAGTTAAAAACCCGACTTTGAGATTTAAAAGCTTATTTCTTTGTCTGTGCCACTGCCGCCAAGTTAGAATTAATAAACCGATCGCTAAAATCAGAGTTATGAGTAAATAAGCCCCTAAAAGATTAGCATACATAAAAACCGAAGACATTCGCCCTAAAGGTTCGCCCCCCGCTCCGTAGGGCCAGGTAAAAATCCCTTTTAATGCTTCCGGTTTTTGCCAACCGAGAAAAATTTGTCCCCATCCCATCACCACTACCCAAACCGAGGGAATAACCATCACCCAAGCTAGTTGACGCAATTGAGAGGGTTTTTTAATTAATTGCCGAATATTGCTAAAAAAGAAGAAAAAAGGCAGAAAATTTCCTAAACCAATCCAAGCATCCCCCAGAGTTGGGGAAAGACTGGCACTAATCATTAACCAAAGAGTGACGATACCGAGACCTTGATTGAGACGTGACCGAATAATTGCCCGAAAATTGCCAGTAAAAACCCTAATTAAGACGATAATAATGCCGATACCCGCCAACTCCGGCAGAACCATGGCGATAAAAACTGAAAAAAGTATTAAATTCCACTCCCACCCTTGACAAAAAATCTTTTTCATGTTATGCAGGTTGCCAACAATCCTCACGAGTCAGACGAATTTGGGCAAGGGCAAAAATAGTCGGGATAATCCGGCCGTAATCGGTGGCGATCGCCTTCCAACCGAGATCAGCAATAAACCAACCCCATAAAGCCGGTCCTAGCAAGCTTAACGCGGTTCTGACGGCTCCGTAGCGGGCTGCCGCCCTCGTCATGCCCTGTTTAGCCGTTTGTAGGGCAATTTGATTAACAATTGTCCCACCCTGGACTAGGGCAGTTTTTGCCCCTTGATAGCGGGCAAAATGGAGAGCGAACTGCCCGGCGATATGTTTGAGCAGAATCGGTTTCAGGATAGAATTAACGGCGATGACGCTACTGCCTTTGAAGACTATATCAAGGGGATTGTGTTGTAAGTGAACCGGTAAGGGTTGGGGAGTGTGGCAATCCGCAAGCGCCTTTTGAATTTGAATCGAGAGGGATTTTTGTTCCGATGGGGGGAGACGTTTCCAAGCTTTGTTAACGAGGTGAAGATAGATTTCCGCTTCAATTTCCGTTGTCGGCATTTTTTGGGAGTAGGGAACCTTGAGGAAATGACAGACACGAACTAGAATTTGACGATAACTAACTTTTTCCGTTTGACCTTTTAACACTGTCACACCATCGGCAGCCAAATAACGAAAACGATCCTCGACGCTATCTAACCAACTATCCCAATCTTGACTTTGAACGGCGATTGCGTCCGGCGCTCGTAGATAATCGAGAGGGTTAAAACGACGGCAAAAGAGGATGTTAGTGATTTGCTGTAGTTCCTCCTCGGTGGCTAACTCCAAAGCTGTGCGTAATTCGTCCAATGTGGTTTGTCCTCCTCAGCCCCAATAATCAAATCAGTTTCGCTAGTGCTGATTACTAATAATATTAACTCAAGGGTTTACAGGATTAGGAAGGCTAGTGACAAATTTTTCGATTAAGGTTGGGATCATTGGTGCGGGTTTAGCCGGGTTAACCTGCGCTCGTCAGTTGTGCGATCGAGGTTATACTGTTAAGCTATTTGATAAGTCTAGAGGCATTGGTGGTCGTTTAGCCACGCGACGGGTTAATCGAGCTAATCAAGAGATGGCTGTGGATCATGGTTTGCCTTTTTTGACTGTTCAGGGCGAAAAAACGGCGGCTTTAATTGATAATCTCCTGAGAGAGAATATAGTTACTTCTTGGTTTGATTCTAGCTATGTTGCTCCTTCTGGCATCAACAGCGTGGCGAAATTTTTAGCTCAAGGTTTAGAAATTGAACGAGATTTTCTGGTTACTCGTCTGGAAAATCGTCAAGGAAAATGGGTTTTAAACAATAACGGTCAAATTCGGGGGGAGTTTTCCGTGATTGTCCTGGCTATTCCCGCCCCGCAAGCGGCGTTATTGTTAGAAAACTCTTGTATAACTACTATGCCAGAATTGCGATCAATCGTTTACGATCCCTGTTTAACGGTAATGGCGGGTTATGGCGATTCTTTACCCGCAGTTACTCCCTCTACCGCCATCGCTTGGTTAGGACTTGATAGCAGTAAACGGCAATCATCCCCTGATTATGTCTTTGTTGTGCATAGTAGTGGAGATTTTGCAGTTAAATATCTCGATAGCGAGGATTTAGAAGCAGTTAAGCTAGATTTGCTCGCTCGTGCTTCTTTGCCTCTCCCGGATTGGTCTCAGATGCACCGTTGGCGTTATGCTTTAGTCCGTCAGGGTTTAGCTGTACCCTGTTTAAGTGTTAATAGTCCTTTACCTCTAGTTGCCTGTGGTGATTGGTGTCAAGGGGGAGATTTATCGAGAAATTCTTCCCTAGAAACGGCCTTAACTTCTGGGATAGCGGCAGCTAATCAAGTTCAGCAGCTACTCTCTTAAGAATCTAGGGACAGGTTTAAATTCTTAGGTTAAGCCTAAGTTAACAAAAGTTTAAATATATAATAATGTAGATATCCTATACTGGGGGGTCGGTAACAATGGAAAAATTCAATTCTAAAGATAACTTTCTCTACCCTAAAACCAGCTACAGGGGTTTATTCACGCCACAAAATTTAGTTTTTAACGCTAATTTGCAGGAATTCGCCCTGAGAGTCTCTTTTATCGCTGGTTTACACAGTGGGGGAAAGCTTACCTCCACGGAAGCTTACGAGAAAATTAACCAGCTTTGGCAAGAGTTGAATACCAGTCAAAAATTCCTACTAGCTAATCATTTTGAGGATCACGGAGATTGAGAGATGGGGTTTTTCAGTGACCAGTAAACAGCATCTAGACTGCCACAGTAACAAAAGTGGGTCAAGTAGTTCTTAGTTATGTCAGAGCTTTCTGACCATAGCTGGCTTTCATCTTCTAGATAAAAATGTTATCAAAAGACAAAAGCGGGTAATTCTGCCGCTACAATATGATAGCGAGTTGTCAAGAGAACAGTAAAAGAACTGCCAATTGGATCTAGATGCCTCAATATACTACTAAACAAGCAACGGAAAACCCTGTTGTGTCCGACCAGTCCGCCAATAATCCCTTTTCACTATTTGGTCAATTTTGGGAAAGCCTAAAAATTGTCGCTCAACCCTATTGGTATCCAACGGAGTTAAATGGACGTGCCTTTGGAGATGTGATCATTTCTTGGGGAATGTCAGCTTTGATCCTTTTAAGTATCTTGGCAACAGTCGGGGTAGAAGCTTTTAGTAGCTACTGGAATCGTTATGTACTCGATATTATTATTGAAGATAGAGATCTTTCTAAATATCTAAATACGCTTTGGTTATCCAGTTTGTTGATTATAGGAACAACGGGGTTATTTGCTTTTTCTCAATTTATTCGTCGCAAAGTAGCCTTAGATTGGTATAAGTGGTTAACCAAACAAACCGTTAAAAAATATCTCAATTATCGCGCTTATTATAACATTGATTTTACCTCAGCTTTAAAAAATCCCGATCAAAGATTATCTCAAGAAATTGAACCAATTACGACCATGACCCTAAGGTTGTTAATTACCTTCGTGGAAAAAGGGTTGCAAATGATTACTTTTGCGATTATTCTTTGGACAATTTCTCGGCAAATTGCGGTTTATCTAATAATTTATACGATCGCAGGAAATTTCATAGCAATTTATCTAACTCAAGAATTAAACAAAATTAATCAATCGGAGCTTAATAATAAAGCTGATTATAATTATGCTTTAACCCATGTGCGTAACCACGCCGAATCAATTGCTTTTTTTCAGGGAGAAGAGCAGGAAGAAAAAATCATTGAAGACCGTTTTCAACGGGTTATTGAAAGCTCGGAAAAACTGATCAATTGGGAACGGTTTAATAATCTTTTTAATCGAGGTTATCAGTCAGCGATTAGTGTATTTTCAATGTTTATTTTGACCCCGATGTTTATTAAAAACGAAATCGATTATGGGGAAATTAGTCAAGCGAGTTTATGCTGTTTCCTTTTTTCTAATGCCTTGGGACAATTAATTACTGAATGGGGAACATCGGGTAAAGTTTCAAGTTATATTGAACGGTTAGCTACCTTGACAGATGCCTTAAAAGTTGCCAGTGAAGAGCCGAAAAACTTAAGTCGTATTACCACCCTGGAAGATAATCGTCTAGCTTTTGAAAATTTTACCCTACAAACTCCCGATTATGAAAAGGTAATTGTGGAAAATTTATCGGTTTCTGTCCCTTTGGGAGAAAGCTTACTGATTATTGGCCCCAGTGGTCGAGGAAAAAGTTCCTTGTTACGAGCAATCGCCGGTTTATGGAAAGCAGGTAGCGGCCGTTTAGTGCGTCCTCCTTTAGCTAAAATGTTATTTTTACCCCAACGTCCTTATATTATCCTTGGCACTTTACGCCAGCAATTACTTTATCCCCATACCAATGAGCAGGTGAGCGATGAAGAATTAGAAAACATCTTAAAAAAAGTCAACCTGCAACATTTATTAACTGACAAAAATACCTTAGATAAGCAAGTCAATTGGGAACAGATTTTATCCCTCGGAGAACAACAAAGATTAGCTTTTGCTCGACTATTAATCACTAAACCCACTTTTACTATCTTAGATGAAGCAACCAGCGCTTTAGATTTGGCCAATGAAGCCAGTTTATATCGGCAATTACAGGAAAGTGAAACCACTTTTATTAGTGTTGGTCATCGGGAAAGTTTATTTAATTATCATCGATGGGTCTTAGAGTTAACAGAAAATTCCCATTGGCAGCTGTCAACTGTAGAAGATTATCAGCGCAAGAAAGTTAATGACATGGTGATGATGTCAAAAAAATTAGAAGATTTTTCGGCGGTAAAAATAGAGCCTTTGTTTGAGGTTAAAACTGAGCATGATGCGGAAATTGCCGGAGTTTCTGAAATAGCAGAAGGTTTGTCCCATCAACAAATGCAGTCCCTAACTGATTATTCTTTAAGTAACGTCCGGAGTCGTGCCAGTTTAGGTAAAATTATTACTGCTAAAGATGGTTTTAATTATCGTTACGATAAAGACCCAAAAGCCTTAAAATGGGTGAGAATATAGCTAGGGGCTGCTGAAAAAGTTTTTCGTGGGGGTAGGGTGTGGGGTGTAGGGTGTGGGGAGTTTTCTCAGTGAACTGATAACTGATAACTGATAACTGATAACTGATAACTGGTATAGGAGTTTTATCAAATGAAAGCACTGGAAAAACTGGTGACGGAACGATTATATTTAGTCCCCTTAAAGCTTGAACTTCTCAAGGCCGCAATTATAGGTATCGATGAATTAGCAACAATTTTGGGGATAAAAGTTGCAGCTGACTGGGCCGAACAAGAATTGATTCAAGCTTTCCCTGATATTGCGAATATTTTGCTGCAATTCCCCTTACAAAATGAATGGGGATGGGGGAGTTTAATTATTCATCAAACAGAAAATACCCTTATTGGTCATGTGATGATCAAAATTATTCCTGATGTCACAGGTTTACCCACAGATGCTGTAGAAATTGGCTATCAAGTAGCGCCGTTATATCGACGACAAGGCTACGCATCCGAGGCGACAAAAGCAATGATGGACTGGACACTTTCTCAACCTGGTATGCAAACAGTGACCGCTGGCTGCGCTCCCGATAATATAGCTTCAAAGCGAGTTTTAGAAAAAATAGGCATGGATCTGATAGAAGTACGAGAGAAAGTCTTGGTCTGGAAATTAAGTAGGGTTTGCTGAAAAAGTTTGTTGGTGGGGTTAGGAGTCAGTTATCAGTTATCAGTTATCAGTTATCAGTTCACTGAGAAAACTCCCCACTTCCCCACTTCCCACACCCTACACCCCACACCCCACACCCTACACCCTCTTTCAAGTCAGTAGTCGGGGGGGAAATCTGGAGTCAGAGCCTCGTCGATGCGATAAAATACTCTGGCTCTGTTTTTGTCGGTTTATGAGTTGACGAGGACTTCAGCGATCGCCTGGGAGATGGGAAAATAAGGAGGATAAAGTTCTAGCCAGAAAAACTCGCCAACGGGATTAATTTCTAAAAAGATATAACGTTCATCTGGTGTGACAATCATATCAATTGCACCATAATTAAGACCGAAATATTTCACTAATTCAAGTAGTTGTTTTTCAATAGTTTTCGGTAAATCGTAGGGTTGCCATTGTTGATGGAGCGCTCTTCCCTCTTTTCGCCAATCGTAGATAGCACCGTCTAATTGTTGGGAATTAATCGCCGCCGTAAATATTTGTTCACCGACGATAGTGATGCGTAATTCCAAAGCTTTAGGAATGTTTTCCTGAAAAGTCATTGGACAAAATTGCAAACCTTCCAAATTATCTAAGTCTTCCTTAGTAACAGGACTGGTAAAAACAACCATTTCCTCTTGCTTGTCTCCATAAATAGCAAATTGAGACAGCATTTTAGTCACAATTCCCGTCGCTTCAAACTCCTGAGCAAATTGCTTGACAGCTTCAGGATTATTAGAAGTTAAAGTCCCCGGAATTAATAAACCTAATTGTTGCGCCACTTGTAACTGCAATTGTTTATGATTGGCATGATCTACCTTAGCAATTGGATCAAGATGAAAGCCAGATAAACTAGCAATCATTCCTCGAATACTTAACCGACATTCCTTAAGAGAAGCTTCGCGAAATTGACTATCCATTCCATCGGGTAATTTTTGTCCGTATCTCATGCGTCGATACCAGACAGCAGAAACTTCTTTTAGCTCTAATTTTTGTTCTCCATCGGTAATAATTCCGCCTTTTTTATACCCTGAGTAAAGATCAACTTTTACCTCTGTCGGGAAGAGATCGGTATCAAAACGGAAGGCTTTTTTACCCATGGCTTCTATGGCTTTGATTACCAGAGGAATACTTTCATTATCGTTGCTAAAAGTAACAAGTAAAACGGTCATAAATCTCCTTGAAAACTTAGGATTAACAATTTTTTGAGCGCAAGCTTTGCCGATCAACCGAAGACTAAAAAATCGGCGATCGCATGAGAAATAGGTAAATCTAAATCCCGTTCTAACATTCCCCACTCACCGACAGGATTAACTTCTAAAAAAACGTATTCTCCTGCGGGAGTTAAGATAAAATCAAAGACCCCAAAATTTAACCCTAAATTAGCCATAAAAATCTGAAGTTGCTGCAATAGTGAATCGGGTAAAGTATGATGTTGCCAAGCACCCGGATCAATACCCGGTCTTCGCCAATCTACGGCTGAATGATTATACTGAGAAGATTCTAAAGCACCCACAAATGTCTGTCCATTAACCACGACAACTCTCAATTCTAATTGTTTGGGAATTTCCGCTTGAAAAACCATAGGACAATAGCGTAAAGATTCCGCTTCCTCAAGGTCTTCTGCTTTCACCCTACTGGTATAAAGAAAAAATTCCGGCGACTCCATACTTCGGGCGATCGCAGTTAACAATTTACTCACCATTCGTCCCTGAACCTGGGAAAAAAACTCCCGGGCAGCATCAGGATTATTGGTCACTAAAGTGGGGGGAATAATCAAGCCAACTTCTGAGGCCAAACGAAGTTGTAATAACTTATTTTTAGCCTTCTCAATTTGCGCTAAATTATCTAACCAACGCGCTGACCTTAAACTATCCCAAAAACCAGCCAAAGTCGTCTGGGATTCTCGTACACAAACCTCCCGAAACTGAGGATCTAAATCCCCTGTTAGTTCAGGTTGCCAAATACGTCTTGTCCAAACAGATTGCACCTGTTGACTATCAATAGATTGATGGTTATAGGTTAATTGATAAAAACTTTTTTTACCATTAAATTGGGCTGCTAATTGAACCTCTAAGGGAAATTTATCGGTATCTAAGCGAAAAGGTGTGGCTCCTTTTTTTTCTATCGCCTCAGCCACGCGGTCAATCGTGAAAAAATCGCCGCTATGGGTCAACAATAAAACAACTTTAGGCGATTCTTTCATGTCAGTGGGAAATTCCTGTATTTAAATTTCTTTTTGTCTCTTTTAAGTGGCGACTAATTTCGGTTTAGTGGTCAGAATCGAATATTCGCAAGACTGGGGATTGTCCATCCGCTCCTGAGCATTGAGGATTTCTAACCCCACCACGTTCCCCGACTGATCATAGTCGAGAATCACCCCCGGACTCTGCTCGTCGCTTTCTGCAATTGGCACATTACTTAAGGTGATTTTGAGAGCATCAACGACCAGATCATAGGTCACTTTCATGGCGTTCTCCTTAGTACAAACGCTTACGGGGGCGATAATTAGCCACGGATTCCACTAAACCCAAGGCGATAAAATTGGTTAATAAAGATGAACGTCCATAACTTAACCAGGGTAGAGGAATCCCTGTAATCGGGGCTAATCCCACGGTCATGCTAATATTAAGAATTGCCTGAAAAGCGATCATCGAGAGAACACCGATCGCTATTAAAGAACCGAAGTTTTCTTTAGCAGTATTAGCAATGACTAACAAACGCCAACAAACTAACCAGAAAGCTATTAAAACTAGAATACTGCCGACAAAACCGAATTCTTCCCCGACTACGGAGAAGATAAAATCCGTGTGTTGTTCGGGAATAAAATTTAATTGGGTTTGGGTGCCTTGGTGTAATCCCCTTCCCAATAATTCTCCCGATCCGATGGCAATGCGGGATTGAATTAATTGATAACCTCCCCCCAAAGGATTCTTTTCTGGGTGAAGAAATAGGGTTAAACGATCTTTTTGATATTCTTTTAATAAACCCCAAAAAACCTCGCCTAATTTACCCACTGCCAGATTAGTTGCCACCACGATGAAAGTAGATAAAAAACGGTAGGGAAGGGTAAACCAAGCAAGTACAGCGATGATAATTGCTAAAACAATCCAAGCAGGAAAAAGTAAATTAAACAGAAAAACCGATGGGAGGGGAGATAAGAGGATAATCATCCAAGGTAGTTTCGCATTAGCCCAGTAAATCATGCCTAGGGTAATTGCCCCAAAGACTAATCCTGTCCCCAGGTCCGGCTGCGCCATAATTAACACCCAGGGGATGGCAGTGACGACAAAGACACGAGCGATCGCAAAAAGGTTATCGGCGGGACGATGATGTAGGAGGGCTGCTAGGGTGATAATTAAACCTACCTTGGCAAATTCCGACGGTTGCACGTTAAAACTGCCGATATTAATCCAACTTTGCGCCCCATTCGCCGTCACCCCTAGGACAATTACCGCAATTAGGGAGAGATTGGTAAGAAGATAGGTTAACCAGTGCCATTTGAGCAGACTTTCGTAACGACAACGGGCCAGAAATAAAGCGATCGCCACTCCCACGGCCCCGAATAACCAGTGTTGCCACCAATCGAGAGCAGTGGTATGTCTTTCGGCACTACGAATCATTAAACCACCGAAAACGGTTAAAACCGTCACCAAAACGAACAAAAGCCAATCAATTTGGGCTATATCACGGAAAATGAAGCTAAACTGCTCACCAAAACCGCTTAGTTTCCTACTAACAAGGGACTGTCTTCTCACCATTTCTTTCCCCACATTTACTAACTAACTAGGGTTTGCTCAATAAATCTAAAAACATTGTTCGATAATACTTTTAGACCTTTTTGAAATCCAAAAGTACCAGCCTTTGGAGTGATCGGGGAGAAAATTTAGGGACTTTTTCCCTGAAAATTGGTAAAACCCTACACCCTACACCCCACACCCTGCCCCTAGGGAAAACTTTTTGCCGCAAACCCTAACTATAGGCTGCTACGGATACTTTCGCCGCCACCTGACGAGCGATCGCTATCAGGGCTTTAGCTGAGGCCGATTCTGGTTGCCCTAAAACTACTGGTACACCAGTATCACCGCCCTCCCGTAGGGATATCTCCAGAGGTACACATCCCAGTAAAGGAATGCCCAATTCTTGCGAGGTTTTTTCCCCACCACCGGACCCAAATAGATCATAGGAGCGATCGGGCTGATCGGGGGGGATAAAATAACTCATATTTTCCACGATACCCAAAACCCGCGCCCCTAGCTGTTGGAACATTTTTAAACCCCGGCGAGCATCAATTAAAGAAACCGTCTGGGGAGTGGTGACAATCACCGCACCCGCTAGGGGGACCGATTGAATTAAAGTTAATTGTGCATCCCCGGTACCGGGAGGCATATCGACGATTAAATAGTCTAAATCGCCCCAATTGACTTGATAGAGAAACTGACGGATAATGCCGTTTAACATCGGACCGCGCCAGATTACCGGTTGATCGGGGTTGATCAAAAAGCCCATGGAAACCATTTTGATGCCATGGTTGAAAGCGGGTTCCAATATCTCGCCATTTGCGCCCTGTACGGTCACTTGTGCGTCATTTAAGCCCAACATTGTCGGGGCGTTGGGGCCGTAGATGTCCGCGTCTAATAGCCCCACTTTTGCCCCTAAATGAGCCAAGGCGACGGCGATATTGACAGCCACGGTACTTTTTCCCACACCGCCCTTACCACTGGAAACGGCGATAATATTTTTAACCCCCTCCACGCCTTGGCGATCGGGTAAAGCTTTTTGTTGCGGGGTTTCGGCAGTTACATCCACGGCGACACTTTCCACCCCGGGCAGCTGTTTAACGGCTTTTTGGCAGTCTTCCACGATAAATTCGCGCAAAGGACAGGCAGGAGTGGTCAAAACTAGGGTAAAGCTAACTTTTCCGCCATCGATCGCCACATTGCGGATCATGTTCAATTCCACTAGGCTTTTTTGCAGTTCTGGATCTTGAACGGGACGTAATACTTCTAAAATCGATGCGGTATCAAGGGGCATGGTTTCAGTGTCTCTAGTCAAGTATTGTTCTTATGGTTATTTATCTTAACCTTGTGGGGGTTGGGTGTTGGGGTTTTAGGGTTTTAGTTGAAATTCCCCCATTCCCCTATCTCCCTAGATATCTAGATCTCTAGATTACGGTAATAGGATCGCCGACTTTAATTGTACCTGTCTTTTCGGGGATGACATTTTCTCCGAACATAATGCCCCCGGGGAAACGGCGAAAAGTGCTTAAGGTTTTTAAAGGTTCTTGCTGGGGATTTCTCCTACCTGTTTCTTGATCGGTGGTGGTGATAATACAGCGACTACAGGGTTTAACTAGGGCATAATTTATCTCTCCAATTGTGATCTTTTGCCAACTACTTTCGCTAAAAGCTCGATCGCTACTAATAACAATATTAGGCCGAAAACGATTCATCGGCACTGGTGTGACTAAACGCCGATTTAAGTCCGCTAAAGAAGCAGTATTAGTTAATAGAATTGGATAACCATCGGCAAAACTGACGGGAGTATGATCGTTCCCTGCATAGCGAGGATTCGCAGGACGTGGATAATCGGGAGATTGTCGCACTAAACGACAAGGAATGTCGAGAATTTTCTCAAACCATTCGGCGATTTCATCTCCTTGATCCATGGCTATGGTTTGGGATTCCCAGATTTGAACCGCTCTTTTTTCTCCTGTGAAATTAGGCTGAAAAGTCAGGGAATCTTGAGATGTTTTCAGAGAAAAGTTATCCTCTGTTATGGTGACAGAAACGGTGGCTAATTGCGGATATTCCCTTTGGGTGATAAATTTACCCTTACCATCCACTAACATCATTTCTCGATCCCAGAGTAACCCTTTAGAAGTCACTTCAGCTTGGGATAATTGAATACCTCGACAGGATTTAATCGGGTAGATATAGAGATCAGTAACCTGCATTTTCTTTCAGTAGTTCTACATATTTTTTAGCCACATCTTCCCACGTCCAGAAATTAATTTTATTGGGAATATCTTCGGGTAACAAGCGAGGAATTGGATTGAGGATAAATTGTTCTAAACAATTGGCTAAACTGTCCGCATCTCCCCTAGGATAGAATTGCACTCTTTCGGGACAATTATATAATTCTACCTGTTCTTGAAACACTTCTAAATCGGAAGCAATAACGGGAATACCTTGTAAAATTGCTTCTGCTATTGCTAATCCAAAACCTTCGTATTTTGAGGGAAATACCACACAGGAACAGATTTGATAATAAAACTGTAAGGTTTCATAGTCTTGATAACCTAATCCCTTGATGTGACTCTGGAAAATTTCTTTATTTTCCTGATAAAGTTGGGTACATTCTTTGAGATAGTCTTGGTATTCTTGGGTTTGGGACTGTTGAGACAATTGCAGATTTCCATTAACTAGATTATCGGTTTCTTTACCAATAAAAACTATTTGAAATTTTAAACCTTTTTTCGCTAGTGTAATGGATGCTTTAAGCAAAGTTGTATGATCTTTGTAGATACCAAAAGAGGAGGGAAAATAAAAAGTAACTAGCTCACTTTTGACTAAATCGCTCTTGGGATTAGACTCCTCGATAAATCCAGCTAAAAGTACAGCTTTTAATTTACTAGCATAGGTAACATTAGGAAAAATTTTTAAAACATCTTCTTTAGTTTTTTGGGAAATTGTGAACAGTAGATCAGCCCGATCTAACCATTCTTTTAACGCTTCATTGTAGGGTTCTTGATAAGATTCTGAGTAAGTTAAGGGAGCAAATTGCCAAAAAACATCATAAATAATGCCACTTAAAGTAACCTTGACATTAGGAGGAGAAATCCGATTATTCATTCCATACAAACAGTGATCAGCTTGGTAACGCTTGATAATCTGATTAATTCTTGCTTCGATGCGTAAAAGTCCAATTCTACGAGAGAAAATATGATGAATAGAAGTTAGTCTTAGGGTTTTATAAAAATTCGCTAAAAGACCATAAAAATAGATTAATTTTGTTTCAAAACTATGGGGATAAAAATCAAAATTCTCGTAGATAAGTTTATCGGAATCGGGCATTAAAGATCTAAAATATTCAATTTCCTTACGAGGGAGGAGGATAATAATCTGTTCGACGTATTCTAATAAGCTAGGTATCAAAGAGATAATGACTCTTTCTACTCCTCCTTTGCTATAAAATAGGATCGGGATGACAATTTTCATAGATTTCCTTGCAGATAGATGGCAATAAAAAGATTGATTCTTGACTCGAACCTAATTATATTATAGGCTCGAATTGTTCTAATGAGTCGAGAAATCGAGTTAAATTCAAAAAAATAAGACCCTATCAACCATTGAAAAGTAGTCTCCGAGCCAGTAGTCAGCATTCAGAGAAGAAAAAACGAATAGATTGTTTACTTAGACTAGAAAAATGACCTTTTTGCCTATATGTCCTTAAATTAGGGATTTTAGGATTAAGTGCGCCCTTAAGATCTCACTTATGCGGGATATATATGAGCATTTCCTCTAAAACCCTGGCTACCCTTAGGATTAAGTCTTCGCGATCGGGTGCGGCGATGATTTGCAAACCTAAAGGTAGCTGGGATGGACGTTTAATCGGCAAAGAAAGGGCAGGTAAACCGATAAAAGAAAAAGGTTGGGTAAATCTGCCTAAATTGGGTCTAATTAATAGCTCTTGCCCGTCAATAATCATTTTTTCTACTCCTAATGGTGGCGCAATACAGGGAATCGTCGGGGTGAGGATAATATCGACTTCGGCGAAAATCTCTCGCAGACGATCGCGATACCAACGGCGAAAACGTTGAGCCTGTAAATACCAGCTAGAGGGAATTAATGCCCCTGCCAAGAAGCGATCCCGGGTTGCGGGGTCAAAATCCTCTAATCTGGTCTGTAAACGCGGTAAATGCCAATTTGCGCCCTCGGAAGCGGTAATTATATAGGCGGCTGCCCTGGCGCGGGCGGTTTCGGGAATGGTGATTTTTTGGCTCACTCCTAAACGTTCAGCGATCGCTGTCACTGCCTCGAATACTTCCGGTTCGGCTCCCTGCTGAAAATAATCATCGGCAAGGGCTATTTTTACGACCTCTAAGCCATTTAAAGGAGCTTTAAGGTTATTTTTGGCAAAAAGACTCCAAATAGCCGCCATATCCGCCACATTGTCGCTAAAAAATCCCGGATGATCCAAACTACTGACGAACAAAAATAGGCCCTGACGGGATACGCGCCCAAAGGTGGGTTTTAGCCCCACCACGCCACAGCAAGCGGCGGGAACCCTCACGGAACCATTAGTGTCGGAACCGAGGGCGAGAGGCGCTAAATTAGCGGCAACGGCAGCGGCGGAACCGCCAGAGGATCCCCCCGATATACGACTAGGATCGCGGGGGTTGGGAGTGGCTCGATAATGGGCATTTTCGGTGACAAAACCGTAGGCGTACTCATCCATATTGGTCGCCCCCACCAAAACTGCCCCGGCTGCTTCTAGGGTTTGAATAGCGATCGCATCTTGTCTGGCGGCAGGGTGATCTCGATTGATTTTGGAACCGGCAAGGGTGACAATACCCTCGATATCAAAGAGATTTTTGACGGCGAAGGGGACTCCTGCTAAGACACCGACGGGTTCACCGTTGGCGATCGCTTGATCGATTTTTTGGGCTTGAGCGAGCGCTCTAGGCTGTAAAATGTCGGTAAAGCAATTTAAATGGGGATTTTTTGCCTCTATCTCCGCCAGAGTCTGGCTAATAACTTCTAAGGCTCTAGTTTGACGATTTTGGATCGATCGAGCTAAATTGATCGCAGAAATAGTCATGGTTCAAAGCTGAGGGCGCTTTCCCCGTCATCCTCTAAGGGAAATTCTGTCACTAAACTGGCGATTTCTTGCAAGCGTTGCCAGTTTTCAACCACAGAATTTAAATAGCGATCGGGAATGGTTAAATCTAGGATTTTCGCCATGATTATAACGTATTCTTCCGGATTATTCATAGATTTCGTTCTGGTTGGGGTTAAGGAGATCAATCGACACCTAGTTAAGCTGTGAAAATTGCTAGGATATAAGAGAAAATCTCCTGTAAATACAATAGCTATCCCTAGGGAGGAAGTATAACTTAAATTTGTTCTTGACCCCCGACTCCCCAGCATCATAACCTGAGATATGATCCTAGAACTGTATATTGATACTAAATCTGGTTATTAAAAACTGATTATTTATTCCCCTTTGCCTTTTGCCTCTTGCATGAGTGCCTCTCCTCATAACTAGCCTGTACTCAACGGATTTAGTATGAGATATTTTCCTCCCCTTCACCTCCAGATTAAATTAAACTTATATATGACCAAAAACAAGAGGTAACAAGTCTCCCCTTTCAAGAGAATGAAAATTAAAAGCTACTGAAGACTACTGGTAGTCACTGATAACTCGACCGAATCTCAGACATAATTGGTTAAGCTAAAAGCTTTGATGTGCTTAGTTTCCAACCCTCTTTTTAGGTAGGATAATTGTCAGATTCTGTCCTTTGCCTCTAGCCTTCAGAAGCTGATAACTGGTAACTGATAACTGATAACTGATAACTGAAATGACCATCTTACAAGACGAAAAACTCCTCTTTACTCCCGCAATACCCCACAGTGATGCCCTTAGAACTATTTTTGCCTTTCCTAATCAGTATTCTGTGGGTATAACCAGTTTAGGTTATCAAATTGTTTGGGCAACTTTAGCCCTGCGATCGGATATACAAGTTAGTCGTTTATTTACGGATTTTCAAGAATCTTTACCCCGTTATCCCGAATTAGTTGGCTTTTCCTTTTCCTGGGAATTGGACTATGTTAATATCCTCTCGCTGTTAGAATCTTTAGAAATTCCTTGTCACAGTCATCAACGGCAAGATCAGCAGGCGATAATTTTCGGAGGTGGACCAGTTTTAACCGCTAATCCCGAACCTTTTGCTGCTTATTTTGATGTAATTTTATTGGGAGATGGTGAAAATTTAATTGCTGATTTTATTAATGCCTATCAAGAGGTTAGAAACGCCGATCGACCGACAAAACTCCGTCATTTAGCCCAGGTTCCGGGGGTGTATGTTCCTAGTTTATATACCGTTAATTATGACAGTCCTGAAGGTGAAATTACGGCAATTCTACCCATAGATAATAATGTTCCTACCTTTGTTAGTAAACAAACCTATCGCAGTAATACCCTTTCAGCTTCTACGGTGGTAACAAAACAAGCGGCATGGGAGAATATTTATATGGTAGAGGTGGTGCGAAGTTGTCCAGAAATGTGCCGTTTTTGTTTAGCTAGTTATCTAACTTTACCCTTTCGTACCGCTAGTTTAGAATCTTTAATTCCCGCCATTGAAAAAGGTTTAAAAGTGACCGATCGCTTGGGTTTATTAGGTGCTTCCGTCAGCCAACATCCTGAATTTGAAACCTTACTTGATTATCTTTTTCAACCAAAATTTGAGGGAGTTAGACTCTCGATCGCTTCAGTTAGAACTAATACTGTCACGGAAAAATTAGCCAGAATTTTATCCCTAAGAGACAGCAAATCAATTACTATTGCCGTAGAAAGTGGTTCCGATCGCCTGCGGGAAATTATCAACAAAAAGTTAGCCAATGATGAAATTATCCAAGCTGCTATTAATGCCAAAGCGGGCGGTTTAAAAGGGATAAAACTCTATGGTATGGTGGGAATACCGGGAGAAGAAACTGAAGATATAGCGGCAACTGTGGAAATGTTAATAGCCTTAAAAAAAGCCGCCTCTGGACTGCGAATCTCTTTCGGTTGCAGCACCTTTGTGCCTAAATCCCATACTCCTTTTCAGTGGTTTGGAGTTAATAAAATGGCCGAAAAAAGATTAAAATATCTAGAGAAACAATTAGGTAAACAGGGCATAGAATTTCGACCAGAGAGTTATAATTGGTCAGTGATTCAAGCCCTATTATCTAGAGGCGATCGCCGCTTAACTTCCCTGTTAGAATTAACCCGTGGCTATGGTGATTCTTTAGGCAGTTATAAACGCGCTTTTAAGGAACTAAAAGGACAAATTCCACCTCTAGATTATTACGTTCATCAACAATGGCGTTTAGAACAGGTTTTACCCTGGAGTCATTTACACGGTACTTTATCCTCAAATGTTTTAATAAAACATTTAGAAGATTCCCAAACAAAAAGGTAAAATATTGCTAATAAGCTAAGACACATTTAAACAATGTCTTGACTATCAGACCCCAAATGAGGTATTCTATCAAGGTAGATCGGATATTGGTGCAATTCAGAATTGAATTGGTGCTTTTATTAACTATCAATCTCGATTAAACCATTAATTTAATCTTAGTTATCAGCCCATGAGCCAGAAAAATGATACAGTTACCCTGCTTTTATCCCTGCTGATTACCCTAATATTTTTTGGGGCTGGTAGTTGGTGGTTATACAATCGTTTTCAAGGATCAAATAACCCAACCAATCTTTCTGAAATCGAGAAAATATCACCAGAGCAAAAATCGGTATCGCCACAAGCAAGATTTAGTCAAGGTGAAAACTTATTAATAGTTGAAGGGGCTGCTTCTGACAAACAAGCTGCTATACAGGCACTCGGAAAAGGGGACTTTCAGCAAGCAGTTTACCTTCTAGAAAAATCCCTGCGAGCTAATCAAAATGATCCCGAAGCTCTCATCTACTTAAATAACGCCCGTATTGGTGAAGCTAAGTCCTATACTATCGCCGTTTCCGTGCCAATTGGGAACAATGTCAACACCGCCCTAGAAGTTTTACGAGGAGTTGCCCAATCTCAAAATCAAATCAATCAAACCGGGGGAATTAATGGCATTCCTTTAAAAGTTCTCATTGCTGATGATGCCGATAATCCCGAAATTGCCGCTCAAATTGCCCAAAAATTAGCGGCTGATAACAGCATTTTAGGAGTAGTAGGACACACTAGCAGTGACACCTCTTTAGCGGCGGCTGCTATCTATCAAAAAGCGGGATTAGTAATGATTTCCCCCATCAGTACCTCAGTTAAACTCTCCAATTTTGGTGACTATATCTTTCGTTCTGTTCCCAGTGATTTTGTGGCAGCACGGGCATTAGCCGAATCTAGTTTGCAAAAAATTCCTAACGTCAAGGCAGTGGTATTTTTTAACTCCCAAAGTGGTTATAGTCAATCCCTAAAATCTGAATTTACCACCGCTTTAGGATTAGGAGGAGGTCAAGTGGTGAGTGAATTTGATCTATCTTCCCTCACTTTTACCCCTTCTAAAAGCCTCCAACAAGCTCAACAGGAGGGAGCAAATCTCATCGCCCTTCTTGGGGATAGTGGTACCCTAGATAAGGCTTTACAGGTGGTTCAAATCAATGGCCAAAAATTACCGATTGTGGCGGGTGATGACGTTTATAGCCCCAAAACTCTGGATGTAGGCGGAAAAAATGCCCTGGGCATGATTGTCGCTGTCGCTTGGCATTTAGGGGCTAATCCGAACAGTCCTTTTGTAAAAAATTCCCGCCAATTGTGGCAAGGAGACGTAAATTGGCGCACCGCCACCGCCTATGACGCTGCTCAGGCTTTAATCGCCGCAATTAAGGCAGAATCTAGCCGAGAGGGAGTTCAACAGGCGTTAAGAAGCAGTGATTTTTCTGTACCCGGGGCGACTAATCCCGTACGATTTTTACCATCTGGCGATCGCAATCAATCTGTGCAATTAGTGGTAGTTGAACCAGGTTCTCGTTCTAGTTTTGGGATGGATTTTGTGCCAATTTCTCGATAAAATAACAACTAAATCAAGATGAATTGTAAGTAAGTATTTATAATTAAATTGAAGATAGATTTTGCCTCTGATCCCCCCTTAATAAGGGGGGTATCTGACAACTATTAGCCCCTACCTACTTATGTTAGAAACTCCCCCTAAATATTCTGTTCTCGGTTTACCAGTTCATCTTCTCGATAACTACAGTCGTTGGTTAATTAATCGCCTCTATCAAGGTTTTGGTTCCCACGTTGTCACTCTTAATGCAGAAATGGCAATGTTAGGGGAAAATGATGCTAAAGTAGCCCAAGTTATTCGAGAAGCAGATTTAGTTATTCCCGACGGCGCTGGGATTGTTATTTACTTAAAATTAAGGGGCAGAAAACAAACCCGCTGCCCCGGTATTGAATTATCAGAATCCTTAATTACTGAGTTAGGAATGCAGGGAGAAAGTTTTCCTATTGCTTTTTTTGGTGGTAAACCGGGGATTACTGAACAAGCGGCAAGTAATTGGCAAAAAAAGATACCTAATATCCGTATTCTGACTAACCACGGTTATCTATCCTCCCAGGAAATGTCCGATTGGATCGAGGTATTAAAAGATCAACAACCGCGGTTAATTTTAGTTGGTTTGGGAGTACCCCGACAAGAATATTGGATTAGGGAACATCGCCATCTCTGTCCCCAAGCTATCTGGGTAGGTGTGGGGGGGAGTTTTGATATCTGGTCCGGGACAAAAATCCGCGCCCCTCGCTTTTTCTGTGACAATAATTTAGAGTGGTTGTATCGACTCTATCAGGAACCTTGGCGTTGGAAAAGAATGTTAGCTTTACCTAAATTTTTCTGGCGCTCTCTTTTTTATTCCTAGTAATAGTTATTATAAATTCTTTTCGATAAAGGCAATCACTCGCTCTAATCCTTCCCGTGTTTTTAAGTTGGTGAAGATAAAGGGTTTATCCCCGCGCATCTTTTTGGCATCTCTATCCATCACCCCTAAATCTGCCCCCACCATCGGGGCTAAATCTATTTTATTGATTACCAATAAATCCGATTTGGTGATACCCGGTCCACCTTTGCGAGGGATTTTATCCCCGGCTGCCACGTCAATCACATAGATGGTTAAATCTACTAATTCCGGGCTAAAGGTTGCCGCTAAGTTGTCACCACCACTTTCCAGAAAAATTAGCTTTAAGTTAGCAAATTTTCTCTCTAACTGTTCAATGGCAACTAAGTTAATTGAGGCATCCTCGCGAATAGCTGTATGGGGACATCCTCCCGTTTCTACTCCTAAAATTCTTTCCGGAGCCAAAGCTTGCGATCGCACTAAAAATTGGGCATCTTCTTGAGTATAAATGTCATTGGTGACTACGGCGATCGGATATTGATCCCGCAAATTTTTACACAGGGCATCGAGCAGGGCTGTTTTTCCTGAACCCACCGGACCGGCAATTCCCACGCGCAAGCAAGACATAGTTTTTTCGGGAAAAAGTGAAAAGGAAAGGGTTAAAAATTTTGGGGCTATCGGATAGAAAAAAGAGGGGTTCGCAGGGCGACACGGATTCCCATTATAATAAAAGGTTAACGCAAATCCGAGAATTTGTCAAGCCCTTTCGCCAATAAAGTTGGGGAAATTATCGGCAAAAAGATCACCAAAAGTCAGTGATTTGGTAGCCAAAATCCGTTAACATCTGCCTAAACAGGGGCAAGCTTAAACCGATAACATTACTGTGACATCCCTCTAATCTTTCCACGAATAGACCCCCCTTTCCTTCTAGGGCAAAACAGCCGGCACATTTGAGGGGTTCTTCGGTGTTAACGTAGGCAATAATTGTTTCATCGCTGATATTGGCAAAGTGAACTTTAGTAATCCCACAACGAGTCAAGGTTTGATTATTAACTCGATCAATTAAAGCATGACCTGTATAGAGTGTACCCACCTGACCGCGCATTTTTTGCCAACGATCAATCGCTTCTGATTTATCCTTGGGTTTGCCATAGACTTCCCCCGCTACTTCTAAGACGGAATCACAACCAAGAATTAATCCTGTATCAAATTGGGGGGCGATCGTTTGTGCTTTACATTGGGCTAAAGTTTGGACAAGATGGAGAGTATCATCAGCATTAATTGTCGATTCATCAAAGTTACTTACCCGCACAATCGGATCGATTCCCACCATTTGTAATAGTTTTTTACGCGCAGGAGAAGCGGAAGCAAGAATCAAGGGAATGGACATAAGTTTTTTCAGTAAACAAGATAGGAGATAGTTAGGTAGGGTGGGTTAGGCAATGACAAATTATTAGACTTAATTATCAATTTATCTATTTGCCGTAACCCACCATCAGTTATCAGGTTTTTAGCTATTTCTGCTAGGAATTTGTAGGATTTTCGGGGGGAAAATAACGATCTAAAATCTCAACCATGCGTGATTCTCTTTCTTCAATTTTGTCAAATCGATTGTAAAAATCTGACTGAACCTCATAAAAATCCGACATCGATCGAGTTAATTGTCCTAGCAGTTGATAAAGTCCCCGTCTGTCTTTTTCCCATTCTTTTTTAGACTCAGCAAGACTATTAGTTAACGCTTCGATCAATTTGGCGTTAGAATTAGCGATCGCTCTAGTTTCTTTTAATCCCTGATTGGTTTCCTGTAGTCCTAATTTAATCTCCTGTAATCCTAATCTAATCTCCTGTAGTCCTGATTTAATCTCCCGTAGTTCTGTTAGGGTAGTTTCAGCAAGAGATTCGATTCTATCTAGTCTATTTTCTTCCGAGTTACTCATATTCAGTTATCAGTGATCAGTGATCAGTTATCAGTGATCAGTTACCAGTGATCAGTTACCAGTTATTAGATTTGAGTTTTAAGTGACAGTATTAAATAGAAGTTTCCTACTGTCTTTTCACTGTTTACTGATTACTAATTACTGATTAAGTAAGTATTTTATCTTTAATTGTAACCAGCTACCTATTTGATGATAGGTGGTGCGTTATGACGGATTGTTAACTTTAAGTCAAAACAGGAATTTTTGCCGTCTAACGCACCCTACATTTTACTGAAAATTTCCTATCCTCTGACATTTAACTAACCGAGAAAGAATCAACGATAGTTTCAAAGAGTTCTTGAATTTGCGTCCAACGTTTTTGGGAAGTGGAAAGATTAAAAGAATAGAGTTTATGATTATTAACCGTGACGCTGGCCAGATTATGACGTTCTTGGCCGTTGGCTAATTTAATTTGATATTCGAGGATATAATAATCTTGGCCGTCGATTTGATGGGATTCTGAGCGAATTAATTCTACTTCCTTATCAAGATTGGGGTTAAGACTGTTATTTTTCAGGAGACGATAGCCAACTTCCGAGGGAGTCCCTAAATCTGTTAAGGTTTTATTGTCGGGGACGGGATTGATAATAACGCTTAAATTTTCGCTCGTTTCGATCAGGTCATGAAAAACCACATCTACTCCCGCAACTTTTTTCACATCCACCTGCGTCCAACCCTTAGGATACAAGAATTGATAGCCTTGGCTGCCACTGGTGTATCCTTGCAGTCCAGCGATGGGAGTTGCACAAGCGGTGAAGAGGAGGGTGGTAATTAGGAGGAAAGTCGCCAAAAGAGATTTAATCATGATATTTTGACCTGTAAGTAGGGCTGTTTAATTTTACCTTGAATTGTTTAGGTGAAGGGATTATGAAAATTAAGAAAAAATTGACAATTATTATCGCTATAGCCAGTTTTTTACTGACTATCTCTCCCCTAAGCGCTCAAACTACCGCTAACCCCGTGAAAGCTGTAGAATTTTATAATCGGGGGGTGGATCGTTTAACCGCAGGGGATTACTCAGGAGCGATCGCCGATTTTACTCAAGCTCTACAATTAGAACCCAAGGATGCCGATGCTTACTATAATCGCGGCTATGCGGAATTAGTTCTCGGCCAGTACGAGCGAGCGATCGCAGATTATACCCAGGCCTTGACAATCAACTCTAATTATGTTAATGCTCTCGGTAATCGTTGTTATGCCTATTATCTGACGAAAAAATACGAGGCAGCCGTGGAAGATTGCACAAAAGCGATCGCTTTAAACGGAAATTTTGCTGATTTCTTTATTTATCGCGGTAATGCTAAGGATGACTTGGGAAGACACCTAGAAGCGATCGAGGATTACACAAAAGCTTTGAGTTTACAGGGAACTAGAGGACAAGATCGCATTTTCTATAATCGCGCTCTAGCCTATAACCGAGCCGGACAGCAGGAAATGGCTTTAAGGGACTACAATGAGAGTCTGAAAATCAATGCTAATTTTGCCGAAGCGTACCACAATCGGGGTTTGACCTATTATAAATTGGGAAACAGGGAAAAAGCGATCGCTGATTTAGAGGCAGCAGCTCGTCTAGCGTTATCTCAGGGTAAACAGGGGACTGCGGCTAAGTCTCAGTCAGCAGTGGCATTAATTCAGGGTCAAAAGCCCTAAAATAGGGAGTAGTTGTGATTTTAGCGCTAAAGAGGAGTGAAAGGGGCTAAATCGCAACTACGAGGGACTAAATTTTAGCCAGCTTGAGATGCGTAAAAAGCGACGGCTAACAGTCCACCCACAAGTGTGATCGCAGCAACACCCCAGAAAATATAATTACGTTGTTGCGATTTAGTCGGGGGATCCGCTTGATAAACTTTCGGTTCGGCGGCGAAATTATTTAAGCGTCCACCTTCTTCATTTGTATAAGGCATAATCAAAACCTCAAATATGACAATTTTTCAGGAAAAAAATCCTCTTATTACAATCGTACAACATATTAGTAACCGAGTCGGGGATGTTGGAAATTCTCACGGGGATAACAATTCTTAGTCTTGGGGTAACTGCCGGACTCTGCTATTTTTATTTGCGATCGCATTTCCAATGATTGAAACTGCGAAAACAAGTTTAAAAAGGCTAATCATACCAAATCCGTTTTTAATACAGAATTTAGTATTAGGTGTTGGGATAGGGGGAGGTGGTTGCGTTAATATTAGTTGCTGTATCTAATAACACTGGAAAAAAACTATAGATGAATTCTCCCTATGCAGATGTCTCTCCTAGTAATTGGTTATCTATCACCCAAGGACTTGTGGAAAGACATCCCCTATCTACCGATGCAATTGTTGATGTTGTTTTAACATCTTGGCAATCAATTTTTAATTCTCAGTTAGGTACAAAAGGTTTTAGAATTGGTAGGGATATCTTCCCTAAACCTCAAATTATGGGTTTTCTACTTCATGAGTTAATTCCTTTAGAACTAAAAGCAAAATATCCCGATCTCTGGAGAGGAGATATCAGTATATCTGATAAAGATATTGTCTATATACCTGATGACTTTTTTTCAATTGAAGTCAAAACCTCCTCTGATCCTAGACATATATATGGCAATAGAAGCTATGCTCAAAATTCTAATAACAGCAAAAAAGGTAAGTCTGGATACTATTTAGCAGTTAACTTTGAGAAGTTTTCTAATACTACTAATCCTCAGATTAAACTAATTCGTTTCGGTTGGATTGATTCTGGGGATTGGATTGGGCAAAAGGCAGCTACAGGCCAACAATCGCGTCTTTCCTCTGACGTAGAAAATTATAAATTACTCCAATTGTATCGAAAAATCTAGAATAATGATCCTTGAATATAAGTATTGCTTCTTTCTTTTTTAAATCTTTTAAATCTCTCTGCAGCTATCTCGCAATAGTCTTGTCGAATTTCAAAACCCACAAAAATTCTTCCTAATCCCAAGGCCGCTATTCCCGTAGAACAAGAACCAGCAAAGGGATCAAGAATTATTTCTACGGGATTAGATGAAGCTTGTATAATTCTCTCGACAATTGCTAAAGGAAATTGTGCGGGATGTCCGGTTCTTTCCTTAGAACTGCGCTTTTCTCCTGTAGTGACTTTAGGAACTTCCCACACATCAGAAGGATTTTTGCCGAGGGGATTACAACGATATTTACCATTTTTCTTTTGATTGGGATACTTAACGTTAGGGTCACGAATATTATCTAAGTTAAAAGTATATTCTTGGCAATTTTTGAGATAAAAAAGCCATTTTTCATTGCGAGGACTAAGACGATTTTTTGTAGAAACACCGGCCCCATATTTCCAGACAATTTCTTGTAAAAGATAAAAGGGAGACTTATCCCAAAGAAGATAGGGAATCGGAACACATAATCCCTTTTCTGGTACTTCTAAATAACCAACATTTAGCCAAAAAGCACCGTTATCTTGAGTAATCTGATAAATTTGCCCCAGCCAATTAGCACACCAATCAACATAGTCATTGATTGAAAGAACTCGTTCATATTCTTTGCCAATATTATAAGGTGGTGATGTAACAGTGAGGTCAATTTTTATGTCACTATGAGATAGTTTAGACAAAAAGTCTGTGGCATCTCCTTGATAAAGAATAAAGCCGTTGTCCGAGTAAAAAGGTTGACCAAGATGACTAACCAGAATTTCTTTAAGAGAATTAAATTTGTTGGCTCTATCTTTTTCTAACTCTGGAGAAAATGGCTGTAGTAAGGAGGAAGGAGCAATCTGAGTTGATTGATGATCGACAATTCCCTCTGCTAGATAAGAGTTTTGTTCCTTGCTGGCAATTGGACGAGACTCATCTTCCCTAGACGATAGTTTTTTTTGTTTCCCCTGGGACTCTACAACCATAATTTCAAAGGACAGGTAAGTATTTTGATAGTTTCAATTATGCCCTTATTTTACCAAAATATCACTGGAGTTGTGCTTAATTTAATAACTTTTGTAATCATTCTCCTTCCCTTACCCTGGATGGGGAGGTAGAACCCCACCAAGAGTTAAAGATTGACTGATAAGGCAGCGAGTTTTCCTTGAAAAATCTCAACTGAGTAGATTGATAATTAGGAGATGCACCCGAAAATTATCCCTAAAATGGTGGTAAATAACCCATGGCATTTTTGACTCGATCGAGAGTTTGATTGGCCACCGCTTCTGCTTTGAGACGACCTTGCCGTAAAACTGTGGCTAAATAATCTTTATCCTCTCTAATTTCGGTGTATTTTTCCTGAATAGGTTGCAGAGATTCTATGGTGACTTCTGTTAACATCGGTTTAAATTGTCCCCAACCTAAATCGGCACATTCTCCCGCGACCACCTCTTGACTTTTTCCCGATAAAATGCTATAGAGAGTTAATAAATTATGGCATTCGGGACGTTCTGGATCATCGAAAGTTAAACCCTTAACTAGATCGGTTTTACAGCGTTTAATTTTCTTGGCAATGACATCGGGACTATCGAGAATATTAATCCGACTCATCTCGGAAGGATCGGATTTAGACATTTTATTCCGGCCATCGGTTAAACTCATCACCCGCGCTCCTTCCTTGCGGATCATCGGATCAGGAAGTTTTAAAATTGGTTGTTTCGGTTGCCCAAAAAGATGATTAATTCTAACGGCTATATCGCGGGTTAATTCTAAATGTTGTTTTTGATCTTCTCCCACGGGTACTTTATCGGCATCATAGAGTAGGATATCGGCAGCCATTAGTACGGGATAATCGAGTAAACCTGTGCCAACATTTTCCCCCTGTTTAATTGCTTTTTCTTTAAATTGAATCATATCGGTTAACCAATTTAAAGGGGTGATACAATTCAATAACCAAGTTAATTCTGTATGAGCTTTAACGTGGGATTGGACAAAGATCGTCGCATATTCTAAATCAATTCCGCAGGCTAAATATAGAGCGGCAATTGCTAAAGTATCCTCCGCAAGAGTGGCGGGATTATGGGGAACGGTGATCGCGTGTAAATCGACCACACAAAAGAAATTATCGTAGTCTTGTTGTCCCTCCACCCAATTGCGGATCGCACCGAGATAATTGCCTAAATGTAAATTGCCAGTTGGTTGCACACCAGATAAGATTCTTTGTTTACCCATAACTCATGCGATCGCTTTTTATCATAATTTTATTGTATCAGTTTTTGGTGCTAATTTCATCCTAAATCCAATTGGGAAAAATCATTCTCAGATAATAATCCCGCACTGACAGGGGAATGCCTAAATAAATTGGTAGCCAATGGATAAAAGCAAAAATTATCAAAATTATCAGCGAGCGTGAGCCATTTTTATAAATAGGACTGGAACTTTCTAAACCATCGGCTAAGAGCCAAGCTAGGGCAATCCAAGTGAAGCTATAGGCAGCCATATAATGATAGAGAAAAGTACAGCGACTAATTTTTAACCAGGGCAGCAGATTAGCAATATAGTTACAGATAAGATAGGCAGAAATTACTCGCTCTTTTCGGTTAAATAATCGACTAAAAACCACTAGAATCGCTATCGTAGAAAACCACCATAACAACGGATTTCCCATCGCGTGAACATCATAAATTTTATCACCTACTCTCTTAAAATAATAAGCCACAGGTTGCCCCATTACTAACCAACTATACCAAGGAGAACAATAGGGATGAACATCAGATTGATTACCCTTGATTCTCTGATGAAATGACCAAATTTCTTGATGTACTTGCCAAAAATTATATTGATGGTTGACGAGAAGATGAGGTATCCACAGCAAACTATAGGTAATAAGAGGAAAGACAATTAAGGCGATAAAAATGTCCTCTAATCTCAGGTTAGTTGCCTTTGTCCAAAGATGATCTTTTGACTGCTCTTGATTAAATAATTTTATTAACCAAGCAATACCGATAAAAATAAATATTCCCAGTAAAAACCCTAAGCCATTCCATTTAATATTTGCCGCTAAACCGAAAGAAACTCCCGATAATAATAACCAATTGAGGTTTGAATTTTTCTGGAGTGCTAATAAAAAAAATAATTGTCCAGACAAACCGAATAAAATTAAGTAAATATTATTGAGAGCGTAGCGGGATTCTACCAGAAATAATCCGTCTAAACTAGCGAGGAAAGTTGTGATTAAAAATACATTTTTTCTCTGGGTTAATTGATAAGCAATTGCGCCAATAATTAGGGGAATAAAAGAACCAGTCAAAGCATTTAACCAGCGATAACTAAAAGTTGAGCGCAGGGAACCCGTTAAATTATTAATGGTTTCAGGATCGGCAGGAAAATGGGAACCAATCCAGATACTAATAGCAATTAAATATTGACTTAACGGTGGATGAGACTGGAAAAATTCTTTACCGATTAGATATTCATTGCCGTATTTAGCATAATAAACTTCATCGAAAACAAGAGTATTAAACTGACTGAGATTCCAGAATCTTATTCCTAGGGAAAATACAAATATCCCTAGGATAGATAGGTTAAATTTTACTTGAGAATTCATGGAAAGATAATAGTTATGATAACTGGGAATTTTCTGTTAAACACAAGCGAAATTCTTTGACAGCAAGACGGGGATTAGGATGGTTGACGTATTCGGCTAATAATTCTAAATTTAAATCCGGTAATAAAGCACTTTTAGGGATTAAAATATATTCGCCATTCTCTTGCAAAGAATAAATTTTTAACTGATTATCTTGCCAAAACCAAACCTCTTGAGTTCCTAATCTTTGATAAACTTCTAAAACTTTCAGGTTGCCACTGGTTAAGATGATTTCAATCGCCAAATCAGGAAACTCTTTTTCTGTAAATAAACAAAAACATTCATCTGGTTCTTTTCCGGCTTCTTTTTCCTGTTTTCGCAAAGTGGTGGAACCTAATCCCCAGAAATCAATTTCAGCATATTCTAAATAAACTTCTACCAATCTACCGATATTTTTTTTGCTAACTTCGTGACGACGACTAGGAGCCATAATTTCTACCATTCCATCTAGGTAAGTAATGCGATAACTGGAACTATCTTCTAAATGTTTTAAGAGGGTTTCGTACTGTTGCCAATTAACCCCAGAAATAAACATCCTTTGTTCAGGATCATTAGCTTTTAACTCGAAACCTTCTAATCCTTGCAACCGAATCGTAGTCATCATAAAATTAATTACCTCATCTATTTTACTTAATTACTCAGGAAGACTTATTTTGATTTCTTCTGGCGTTAATTTTAGCGCGTAAAATCCTAACTTTATAGGGATCGGCATCTTTTCGCCACAGAATTTGATGGCTTTTGATTGTAGCACAATGCTCCTCTAAACATTTTTGCCAACCCTGTAAACGTTCGATCGCTTTTCGATCTTCTAACAATCCCCAATCCTTTTCTAATTGAGTTAAGCGAACCAATTTATCATAGTTGGGATAATCCGCCGTTACTAAAAGCTCTTTTTCGTGTAGAATTGGCGGATTAGGACTATCCCGGTAATCGCGAAAACTAAAATCAGCCGAACCTAAATATACATCCATGCTAGTAGCTAAAATCGGATGAATTTCTGTATCAAAATTGGGGTAATAGAGATAGGAAATTTTGGGTTGACGAAAAGATAAACGAACAACGTTAGCATTTTCTAACCGTCCGATAGTTTGACTAGCACAACCTTCATATAAGCGTAATAACATCGGTAATTTTTCCAGAATGCTAATATGAATAGTTAGGGAATAACGGGAAAGTTTGCCTAGGGAACTATTTTCACAAGCACGAGCGATCGCTGGCAGATTTCCCGCACTTATTAACACTTCTTCTGCTAAAGCGCAAGCATTGCGATAACTTCCAAATAAAGCTTTAAAATCGGCACGGGTAGCGGGGGATAATTCCCGTACTTTCGGACAGTGGCTAAATTGACTTAAAGCTAAATAAAGTAAAAGATCGGCGCGTCTTTTGTCGGCAATTATCTCCCATTCTTCCCCTTCTGTTACTTGTAGAATCACTTGAAAAGCACGTCTAAAAGTGCCAAATTCTGCCTTAATTTCTTCCTCTTGTAATAATTCTCCTGCGACGGGTAAACGTCCCTGCTGTGTATAAAATTCCATCAGGGGAGTTAATAAATCTTCGTAATCTTCAAAGCGTTTGAGATGGGTTTTAATTTTAGGAGTGGTAGCGCGGGAACGACATCTGGATAAACGAAAAGTTTCGGCTTTTTCCTCCTCTCGAAAAACCAGATAAATTCCCAAAGTTATTGGAATAGAATCAACCCCCAAAGTGCTATCAATATACTGTTTTAGTTCTTCCTGTTGATAGTATTTTTGAAAAGTATTGCGACGGGTTATAATTCCATCTTCATAGGCCATTAAACCCCGTTCGCTATCATCAATTAGAATCTGTGCTGAAACAATTAAAACTTGACGGGTTAATTGCCAAGCTTTTAATAAAGCTTCCTGCCTTTCTTCGGCAGATTCAATAACATTAATTACATAGCCTAAATTAACAATATCAGATTCAATTAAAGGACTATCGGTACGATAATAAGGATCCCAACCTTCACTTTGATAACCCTGTTCAGCTATGCGTTCTATATCACCTCCATAACCACAACCGTAATCAAAAAAAGTGGTTTCAGGAAGGAATAATCCCGCCGCTAATGCTAATCTTGCTGGACGAGAAAGGGTTTTGCGAACAAGAGCAGCCTTGTGGCGATCAATTATTATCGATTTTTCCCTTTGTCCCTCTAAATTACAAACTAAATAATCTCCTGCAAAATCAAGGTGATGCTTTCTTAAAAGCCGTTGCCATTCCTGTTTAGTACCGATGGGATGAGAACTGTTTAAAAGTCCTAAAGCACTCTCGATTTTTGTGAGATGCTCGAATTGTTCATAAAAAGGATAGTCCCTAGTAACAAAAGTTTCTTTTCGGTGTAAAATAGGCGGATTATCAGCATTTTGATAATTCCATTCACTTAAGATTAATGTCCCCAGATCTACCACTAAACTTTTAGTTAAAACTGGGTGAGGTTCCCGATCAAAATCGGGATAAAAAAGATAGGATATTTTCGGTTTATCGGTGCTAAATTTAATTATTGTTGCCTCAGATAAATGCTGATTAATTCTTGCTTGTTGTTCGTAACTCTGGAGGATAGGATCCAGTTGATGTAATGCTTCTCGATGAACATAAAGCGCCCCCGGTAATAGTTTACCGATGGGACTAACTTGACATAGTTGCACGATTAAGGCGAAATTCTCAGCCATGGCAATTAATCTGTCTAATAACAAATTCTAGAGACAGAAAAAACTAAATAAATCTGGTTAAATGAACCCGATAGCGTTCTTTTTTGGTCACAGTAACCTCACCCACTTCTAGACGACCTTTTCCCCGAAAAGAAATCAAATCACCAGTTTTAACATTATAACTAGATTGACTGATATCTTTCCAGTTAACTCGCACATCCCCAGAGCTAATTGCTTCGGCCATTTTACTGCGAGAAATGCCAAAACCCGCCGAGGCGATCGCATCCAAACGTAAGGAAGCTTCCACGGTATTAATTTCTTTTTTTTGCGGTGGTCTAACTTTTAATGCCGTCAAAGGAATCAGGCTAGTTTTCACGGGAACCGAACGCACTTGTCGCAAATTAGCAGATAAAAAATCTGCTAATTCAGGCACTACAATCGCCTGCGCTCCTCGCTCACCTAAAACGATTATATCGCCGACTTTTTCCCGAACGATACCCGTCCCCAACATCGCCCCTAAAAAATCCCGGTGGTTAGCGGTATCAAAAAGAAAATTACCGGCAATATCAAGGGCAGATAGGGGAATATCTGTTACTGTCAAAGGTAGATCAACTCTAGCAATACCGAGGCGCTGTCTTTCTGCTTGGGGATAACCGCCCCATTTTTCCATTGACACATCGGTTAAACGCTGAAAAACTCGTTCTACTTCCGCTAAAACCGCAGGAGAAAGAAAGTCTGTCGTCGTCACTTCCCAAGTCTTAATCGCTTGTTCGGCTTTATCAATAACTTTCGCTATCTCCTCGCGGTTCTCGACACCCTTTAGTAATTCTTCTCTTGGTAACATTGTTTTCTGGTAATTAATCAAAAATTCTTAGGAAAAAATCAAATGACCGATAACTTATTCCCGATAACCGTTCACCGTTCTAGGGCGTATCCTTGCAAATTTTCGGGGTTAAATTGACGCAGGATAAGAGTCGCTTGATTTTTCAGGTTTTCCGAACCCTGCACGATAATAATATATTTTCCCGCACCGAGACGATTGCGATAAGGAAGTGCATCGCCACTGCCGGACGATAAACCCACGCCACCACCGACAAAAATACTGCCCATCGCCCCCCCCATCGCCCCAGCAATGCCGCCGACGATATGATTGCCCGGTTCTCCGGCCCAATCAAAGGTATGCAATCCCGTAATCAGGTTAAAAAGGTAGCCGCCGGCAAAACCGAAGGGAATTAACCAAAAAGCCATGAGAGTAGCCCGTTTTTTGGCCTGTTGGAAGGGATCGATCAAACCGAACTCATCAGCACTTTTATAGCCGCGACCGAGAATGGTCACTTGAGATTGGGGAATTCCCGCCTTTTCCAGGGCAACGGCAGCTTCTTCTGCTTGTATGCGATCAGCTAACACGGCAATGAGATAATTCATATTCTCCAACTTTTTAGGCTATCTTCATCTCCTATTGTAAGGATTTTGGGGACTGAAAAGCCGCTCGATCGAGAAAATATGCAAGGGGATGCGTTAGTCAATCTTGGATAGGATTGATTAATGTGGAATTATTAGCAATTCAAGAAATTGCTCTATCTTGGTTATTTCTGGCACTAATTAACCATAAAGAAAGATAGTTTAATTATTATTAACAAGAAGTTTTTTAGGACTATTACCATTGGGATTAGGCTGTAAAGTTCGACTCACTCCTGTCATTATCTGAATGTTTTCATCGGCTACATCTGAGGTAAAAACTAAAAGAGAGATTAGATTTTTGGTAATAATATCTAGTCTTAAGTAATTCACTTGTACGCCAATTGAATTTATGAAAAAAAGAGAAATAAATAGCGCAGATCCAGCCTTCTCTTATAGATATAGACCAATTTAGATGCGCGGCAGCTTATTAGTTAAAACCGACTTGACTGCTGAAATAGGGAATTGATTCCCTGACCGAAGATTGACTTCTCTCTTGTGTTTAGTTGTGGCGCTGGGATTTCTAACCGTTGTATGATGGAACAATGCGAAGACTCACAATCACTCGACCCGACGACTGGCACCTTCATCTCCGCGACGGTGCGGCACTGAAAGCGGTTCTACCCCATACGGTGCGTCAGTTTGCCCGTGCCATTATCATGCCAAATTTAAAGCCCCCAGTGCGCTCAGTCGCCGATGCCGCCTCCTACCGCGAGCGCATTTTGGCAGCAGTTCCAGAGGGTCAACAGTTCGAGCCACTGATGACCCTCTATCTCACCGATAATACCAGTCCCGAAGAAATTATGGCGGCGAAAGCCTCCCAGTTTGTCAAAGCGGTGAAATACTACCCAGCTGGTGCGACAACTAATTCCGACTTGGGGGTGACGGACCTTCGTCGGTGCGATCGCGTTTTGGCAGCGATGGAGCAGCTGGATCTGCCGCTACTACTGCACGGAGAAGTTACCGATGGTGATATTGATGTGTTCGATCGCGAGAAAGTGTTCATTGAGAAGCAATTAATCCCACTGATAACCAGATTTCCGAAACTGCGGGTCGTCTTTGAACACATTACCACTGCCGATGCGGTCAAGTTTGTTCTATCTGCTAACAACAACGTCGCCGCCACAATTACGCCCCAACATTTATTATTTAGCCGAAACATTCTCTTTACCGGTGGCATTCGTCCCCATTTTTATTGCCTGCCGATTTTGAAACGAGAGGATCATCGTTTGGCACTTTTGCAAGCGGCAACATCGGGCAATCCCAAGTTTTTTCTAGGGACTGATAGTGCGCCCCATTCTCGCTACAGCAAAGAAAGTTCCTGTGGCTGCGCGGGTTGTTATTCGGCTCTGCACGCCCTAGAGTTGTACGCAGAAGCATTTGAGAGCGTCGATGCGCTTGAGCAACTGGAAGGGTTCGCCAGCTTTCACGGGCCAGATTTTTATCAACTCCCCCGGAATACGGAACAAATCACATTAAACAAAACCCCTTGGCGCATTCCCGATGAATTGCCCTTTCCCGAATCTGGACTGGTACCGTTACGAGCGGGTGAAGAGATAAGCTGGCAATTAGGGCAATAAAAACCGCCAGTCTTGATAGTTGCGGTCAAGAATTCACGATTTATTAAAGACTGATTATTTATTCCCCCTCTTGCCCCTTGCATGAGTGCCTGCCCTGATATGTAGCCTATACTCAAGGGATTTAGTGTCACATCTGAAAACCCTAAGTTAAATAAGCGATAGTTACCCCCGAACCCCCCTCATTTTGGGGTGCTAATTGAAAGCGTTTTACCTGGGGATGACGGGATAGGAAATCGTGAACACCTTGACGCAATTTCCCCGTACCTTTACCGTGAATAATCCATAATATACCCGATGGGGTGGCTCTGACGATCGCCTGTTCGATATCCGTTTCTGACTCTGCCACCCTGGAACCGCGAATATCGACGGTATTATTAGCAGTACGAATTAAAGGAGTCTCCTGGGGTTTTGTGGGAGTTTGGGGCAAATTTTTGGCAGGTTTTGGCGCAGTTTCCACTTTTTGACCATCCAAAGACTCAATCTGATCCAAGGGTAGGGTCATCTTCATCATACCGAAACGCAGGGAAATCTCGTCTGATTCCGGTGAAATTGCTAAAACTTCGGCAGTTTGTCCCAAATTGGGCAAGCGGACTCTTTCCCCCACTTGCGGACGATAATTAACCTTAGTTTTTTCCGTTTTTGGTAATAACCTTTCTGCGATCGCAGTTAACTCCTCTGTGGCTTTTTGGGCATCTCTACCGGTTTTTGTTCCCGCTTGCAATCGGCGAATAACATCATTAATCTCTGCTTTTGCCGATAATAAAGCCTTTTGTATCTCCTGCTCCTGATAACGTTTTAATTCTCGCTCTCTCTCCTGTAGAGAATTAGCCCGTGTAGAAACCTCTGTATAAAATTTCTCTGTTTGTTGGAGTAATTGACTAGCTTCCTTAGCTTTTGACTCCTGTTCCCGTCTTTGCGCTTCCAAACCAGCAATTACTTGATTTATCTCCTCCGATAACCCCCCCAGATGATTTCTCGCTTCGGCCACAATTTCGGGATTTAATCCCAAACGCTGGGCAATAGTTAAAGCATTAGAACGCCCCGGAATGCCCCATAATAGTCGATAAGTGGGGGAAAGAGTGCGATCATCAAACTCTACCGAGGCATTTTCAAAGCGAGAATCTTGATACTTTAACGCTTTTAATTCCCCGTAGTGAGTGGTAGCCACCGTCAGTAAACTATGATCGGCGAGGTATTGTAAAATAGCGATCGCTAAAGGACTTCCCTCGGCCGGATCCGTACCTGCTCCCACCTCATCGAGTAAAACCAAGGAACGAGAATTTAAAGCCGCTAAAATGCGGACAATCCGGCGAATGTGACCCGAAAAAGTCGATAAACTCTGTTGCAAGGACTGTTCATCTCCGATATCGGCCAAAACCTGATCGAACCAAGGTATCTCCACCGGTTCCCGCGCTGGAATAAACAAGCCTGCTTTCGCCATTAAAGCCGCTAATCCGAGGGTTTTTAAAGTAACGGTTTTTCCGCCGGTATTTGGTCCGGTGATGGCAACAACGCGAATTTCTGGGGTAATCTGCACATTTATTGGTATGACCTCCCCCCCCTGTTCATGGTGTTTTTGCCACCAGAGCAAAGGATGACGCAAATTCCGCAAAGTAATCGTTTCCGAACCATCGATAAAGCGGGGGGGATTACCCTCTAACCATAAACTGTAACGGGCCCTAGCGGTGGCCAGATCGAGCCTAGTAGCGATCGCTAGTAAATATTCTAAATCCTCAAAAGCTTCGGCGATCAGATTACTTAACTGCCGCAGGATTTTTTCTTCTTCGATTTGTTCCTGACGACGATATTGCCGCAGTTGATTGCCTTGGTCAACGATAGAGTGAGGTTCAATGTAAAAAGTCGCCCCTGTGCTGGAAGTATCGTGAATTATCCCCGGTATTTGCTCTTTTTGTGCTGCTTTGACGGGAATCACCCAGCGCTCGCTTCTTTGGGTAATGACTGCTTCTTGGATAGCACCGCCCTGCTTTTGCATGATATCCTGTAATTTTCGGTAAATTCGCTCTTTAATCACCTTTATTTGTCCCCGAATTTCGCGTAATTGGGGACTAGCGCGATCGGATATCCGGCCATCTTCATCGATACAACGGTGTATTTCCTGTTCTATCTCTGGATAGGTGCGAATTTCGGCTACTAACTCCTTTAAAACCGGTATATCTTCCTGTTCGTCAATTAAACGCCGTAAACGTCGCACTCCGGCTAAAGTCGTGGCAATATTTAAAAGTTCCTGTCCCGATAATAAACCCCCCAGATGCGCCCTTTCTAGGGCATCGCCGATGTCGCTAATCCCATCAAAGGAAAGACGACTATCTAATTTTTGTTCTAAGCTATAAACTTCTTTGGTTTGGCAGAGTAGGTTTAAACTTTCCTCTTTGCTTTCCGGTAAAGGCAATTGACGAATCGCGATCGCACCTAGTTTAGTCGCTGCAAAAGTAGCTAGGTGTTGACATAGCCGCGGCCATTCCAATAATTCTAGGGTTTCGTCTTGAATCAATTTTGTAGTTTTTTATAATACGCTTTGTATTTCTAGTCTAACCAGATTTGGCCCGATTTTTACAGGAGTCATTTCAGTCAACAGTAATCAGTCATCAGGGAAAAGACAGCACTGTTACTCGCACCTAATACCTGTCACTTAACAATCCCACCAATCTGTTGACTATCTAAATTACTCGTTAAGACTGCACTGGAGTGCCGGAGTTGGAAGCAGGGAGAGGAAGTTCGAGCATTTGTACTAAAATTTTTAATACGCAGTTTAAATTCAGTACAGCTTATAATATTAGGTCGAGTTCTACTGATAACTGATAACTGATAACTGATAACTGATCACTGATCACTGATCACTGATAACTGATCACTGTATCTAAATTCCTTTCTGGAGAGAGAATTGCACCTGTTTAAATTCTTGTTTTAAACGTTGTTTGAGTTTGTCGGGGACAGGACGGGAACCGTAGGCGGTATAATAACCAGCTAGAGAGTTTAAGGCTGTTTGCATAGTAGTGAAAGAACGCAAACCCCCGGATTTTTTATCTCGTCGGTAGAGGGAGATGTAATCGTTGATTTGTTCCTTTGCTTGCGACTCAACTGCCGCTTTATTCGGGTCATCTTTGACCACATCAAGGGCTGTGGTTAAAGTTTCAATCACCGTCAGGGTATCCTGTCCATAATTGCCCGTTAACCCCGAACTACTAGAACAACCCATCAATCCGATGACCAGGACGAGAACCAAAGCTAATAAGCGAGAAATGTAAGGTTTTAGAGACATATTTTCAACACCATAAGTTAATCCCAAGTCACCTTATCCTATCAGGAAACCGTGACCAGTTCCCCAGGAGAGTCAACCTGCTGCAAAAATCAAGGGTCAACCGGGGGGTAAATAGCCAAAATATAGGCTTTTTTGACGGGGAAAGCCCTATTTTTGTCTAAAAGTTGCGATGCCATCAACCCGGAGTGAGTTGATTCTGGACTAATTCGGGCCGCAATCAGGCACTGGTGGCGGTTTCAGGGTCGATCGAGATTGGACTTTGCGATCGATTTATCTAGAAGATAAAAATTCTTCGTTGCTTTCGTCCTGTTTCGGAAGAAAGAAAGTTACATTTTGTAATCTTTAGACCGCTCAAGCTGAAACTAGGGTGAAATGGGCAGTTTGACAGTAAAGCTTGTTCCCTTATCCACTTGGCTATCTAGGGCGATTTCGCCACGGTGGAGTTCGACGCATTTTTTAACCACTGCTAACCCCAATCCCGTGCCGATAATATTTTCCACATTCTGACCCCGATAAAAGGGTTCATAGATCTTACCTCTATCTTCCTCGGCAATGCCGATCCCGTGATCCTGGACTTGAAAAACAATGCGATCGCTATCCTTCCACAAAATCAAACTAATCCCTGCTCCTGTGGGGGAATATTTAATCGCATTTAAGAGTAAATTACTTAAAATCGAGTAGAGCAGTTTCTCATCTAGATAGGGACGAATCATCAATCCCTGACTGACAAATTTAATCGGTGTATTATTTTTATTGATAAATTGAAAATCCTCGACTAAATTTAAACAAAAAGCTTCAATATCGAGCGGCTCTAGTTGACAACTGAGATTACCAGATTCTGCCCTTGTCAAAATCAAAATATCTGTTAAGAATTGATTCATTAGCTTGACAGAAGACTGGATTCTATATAGATTTTTTTTGCTCGATTGATCTGCATCTCTTAAGCCATTTTCTAATAACTGCGAGGCGGAAAGAATCACGGTTAAAGGGGTTCGGAACTCATGGGATATCATAGAAAAAAGCTGAATTTTTAGATCAGAAATTTCTTTTTCCTGTAGTAATAATTGGTGGATTTTCTCACTTTTTTGTTGCCGTTTCTCTTGCCAAAAAACCAAAAAATAAACTCCGCAAATAATCCCAAAGCTAGTAAAAGTTCCCAGTAAACCTAACAGAGAATTTTCACGAATACTATCCCTAGAACTAGCGATGCTACTTCTTAAATTCCTTTTCTGACTAGCTTGTAAATAGGTAAGAAGATTTTGAAACTTATCCCGGATATCGACACTTTTAACCGTGATTGCATCTTGAGAAATATCATCAGATTGATCGGATTTATAGGTGGCGATCGATTGATTAAATAAAGCAATTCGCCGATACATTAAATCCCCGATCTGAGTCACCATTTCCCGCTCAAAATCCGTGCCGTTTTCTAATTGTTTAGCTAGGAGTTGCCAGTTAGATTGCATCAAAGCGATCGCCCGACGATGACGGCCCAATTCACTAGGGCTGCCAGTTTTGATATAACCCCGTCTTCCCGATTCGGCCACCGCCATGTTAGCGTAAAGATTAGCGAGATTATCGATGATCTCGTAGGTAACTTCCACCTCGGCAGCGCGCTGACGCAGAGCGAGGGTATTGCGATAGGAAACTAGGCTAATAGTTCCCATCAGTAAAACAGTTAGCCCGAAACCCCCCGCGATCCATTTTCCTTGTTTGAGCCAATTCATCAGGAGTTAACCGACGCTATTTCCAGCTTACTCTATGTCTAGACCATGCGAATTTTAGTAGTAGAAGATGATATGCAACTAGCCGAGATTTTGCGAGAGGCCTTGAGCGAGCGACAATACGTTGTTGATGTGGCTAGAGACGGAGAAGAAGGCTGGAATTGGCTAGAATTAGGCAAATATGATCTTTTAGTTCTCGATGTCACCCTGCCAAAATTAAGCGGAACCTTACTCTGTCAACGTCTGCGACGAGCGGAATCCCATCATCCCGTTTCTGCTAATGCCACCGTTCCCGTCCTATTATTAACCGCAAGGGATACGGTAATCGATAAAATCGACGGATTAGACGCAGGGGCCGATGATTATGTCACTAAACCCTTCGATTTGGGCGAATTAATGGCGCGGATTCGGGCCTTGATCCGGCGCGGCAGCAGCACCAGCAGTGTTTTATTATCTTGGGGGGGTTTGCAGTTAAATCCCAGTACCCACGAGGCCAGTTATAACGGTCAACTTCTTTCCCTCACCCCCAAGGAATTCGCTCTCTTAGAATTACTTGTTACCCATGGGCGCCGGGTCTTAAGTCGATCGGGTATTATTGAGCGAGTTTGGTCTTTGGACGATTCTCCGGCCGAGGAAACCGTTACTTCCCATATTCGCGGTCTTCGTCACAAGCTAAAATCCCTCGGCGCGCCGGAAGACTTTATTGAAACCGTTCATGGTCTTGGTTATCGCTTAAAGTAATATCTGCCTTGGGACAGTGGACAAAATCATTTCTGCATGAAATCTGCACGAAGTTTGCAGAGGGTTTCCATAATCACCCGTTAAATTAGAGAGTTAGACAGGTGCGGGACTTCTAAGACAATCAGAGCGGTCAAACCTGTGACTTTCCTCTCCTAAACGGGGCTGCTTGAGATGATTTACACGCGATTTGACTATCACGGTTGGCAGATTGAATTGAGCGCAGAAATGCAGGGTTATTCTTTTCAATGTTGGCGAGTGGATGGCAGGGAAGGAATTAGCGATTGCCTAGTTTATGCCACCTCTGAACAAGCTTTAGCGGCTGCCCGACACAGAGCGGATCTAGAGTCCGCTTGTCTTGCCCTACTGCGGTTTCTTAATGATATCGGCGGCCGGAATTATTATCTCACCCGCGATGATCGCGATGCTCTTAGCCAGTCAATTTTAGAATATGCCCGTATGGGTGGTGTTTCCTAATTTCTTCCCCGGAAGTTTTCCCCCCATTGAGAATCATTCTCGCTCCGATTTATTTATTTTCCGGTCACTTTCGGTAATAGAATCGTGACAGTGATTCCATTACAGGAGATACTAGCAATTTCGATCGAGCTACCGTGTAGTTCCACGCATTTCTGCACCACCACCAAACCCAACCCTGTCCCAGCGATGTGACGGACATTTTTATATAACTGTTTTGATCTTCTCTGCTTGGAGAAATTGCGATAAAATTAACGATCATAACGATCAATAAAAAATTTTTATGGTTGTAACTGTTAATAATTCCCTGACACTAAGGGAATTTCTACAATTACCAGAAACTAAACCCGCCAAGGAATTTATTGACGGTCAAATTATTCCTAAACCAATGCCCCAAGGTAAACATAGCACTATTCAAGGTGATTTGGTTCCGGCTATTAACGCTAGTCTAAAACCCCAACGAATTGCCCGTGCCTATCCTGAATTGCGTTGTACTTTTGGCAGTCGTTCTCTAGTTCCTGATGTTTCAGTTTTTCTCTGGGAAAATATTCCTCGCGATAGCGAGGGAAAAGTATTAAATAATTTTGCGATCGCTCCTGACTGGCTAATTGAAATTCTCTCTCCAGATCAAAATCAGACTAAAGTTGTTAAAAATATCCTTTATTGTCTGGATCACGGCACTCAAATGGGTTGGTTAATCGATCCAGAAGAAGAAATTATCTTTGTTTATTTTAGTGATCGAACTATCGCTATTTTTGAATCAGAAAATGCTCTTTTACCCGTCCCCGCTTTTGCTACGAATTTTCAAATCACCCTCGGTCAATTATTTGACTGGTTAAGAGGTTAACGGATTATCAGTTATCAGTTACCAGTTATCAGATATGAGTTTTTAGTTTCCACATTTGGGTTATCATTTTACTGATTACTGTTTGCTGATTACTGATTACTGATTACTGATAACTGTTTAGCCGACACTTTGAAACAATTGAGTCCAATCGAGATTGGGAGCATCTGAGGGGGCAACAATTTCGAGAATTTTATTGTTAGCGGCGGGATAAAATAGGGATTCTACGCAAACCGAGGCCACTTTTGTGCGGGGAATATTGCCCTCAGAAAGGGTATCGGCGGATGACATTTTAATGGCATTAAGATTATCATCGTTTTTCAGTCCGCCGGGGCGCACAATCGTGTAGGTTAGTCCACTATTGATTAAATAGGCTTCCGCTTGTTTTTTCCAGAATAAAATTAACCAAAAGAGATTGAGGGGATGGAAAAAGTTCGATACACAGAGGGAAGTAACCAGAACAAAATGCTCGATTCCTTTCTTTTTGGCGGCATCGATGAGATTTTTAGTTCCCAAGTAGTCCACTAACAAAGGTTCCGTGGGATTAAAACTCGGTCTGGCTCCCGTGGCGCATAGCAAAACGCTACAATCAGCGATGAGTGCCTCTAACTTATCGGCCTGTTGCACATCTCCGACGACGATTTCCACCCCTGCTGGCAAAATTTCCGCCGCTTTCTCTGGGTTTCTCACCAAAGCACGCACGGGAATCTGACGTTCGACTAATTGGGCAACGATTCGCCGTCCCGTTTCCCCTGTGGCTCCTGCTACAAATGCTTTCATCGCTTCTTGACCTAATAGTTTTTAACAATACGTTACACTAATCTCGATTCTACAAATTTCCCTGATCCTTTGGCGGTTAATCCCCAAATGTTTCTAACACTATCATTTGCCAGGTTTATAAGTCATGCAGTGTCCCCCCATTAACTCCCTAGCTCGCGAATCTGTAGAAGTCAAAGAAGACAATCAATTTCTCGGTTTTCAAACCCATTTTGCCGGCTCTATGGATATGTATAGCAATCAGGACAAGGTTGCCGATTATCTCCGCGCTCACGAGGGTTGGTTTTGTCGTTGTGCCGAACCGATGAAAACTCTGCCCTTCGGTGACAATGGTTATATCATCACCATCGGTAAATATGGTGCTTTTGGCTATGAACTGGAGCCGAAAATCGCTGTGGTTCTAGAGCTGCCCGTCAATGGAGTCTATCATACTCGTAGTGTTCCCATTCCCGATCAACCGTTTTTGGGCTATCTAGTGGATTATCAGGCAATTATGAAACTAGAGGAAATGCCCCTATCTTCTCCTAGTCAGGAAATTGAGGCAATTTTTCGGCAACAGGGACGGGATATTCCGGCGGTTATCACCCAAGTCACCTGGGAACTGCGTATGGATGTTATGGTTAAGTTTCCCAAGTTTATTTATAAGATTCCCCGTCCCATTCTCCAAAAAACTGGTGATAAACTGTTGACGCAAATTGTTCGCCAAGTTTCCCCTCGCTTAACCTACAAAGTTCAAGAGGATTTTCACTCTAGCTTTAATTTACCCCTACCCCCTGCCTCCAGTCGTCTTTTCTATCGTCTCGACTCATCCGAGGGTGGGTTGCTTGCCTAGGGTTTGGGGGGGTCTGTCAACAGTAATCAGTAGAGCTTGCTGATGGGAAAGCAAGGAAAAATAAAGATTTGCTAACGGTGCTGGTCAGTCTAAGCTAGAATTATTAAGAAATGTTTACTCGTAAAAATAAACCTAAGACTACTTAAATATTTTATGTCTCTGCCTATCCGTAACGTTGCTATCATTGCTCACGTTGACCACGGGAAAACCACCCTCGTCGATGCACTCCTCAAACAGTCGGGAATCTTTCGAGAAGGGGAAGATGTACCCACCTGCGTCATGGATTCCAATGACCTCGAAAGAGAACGCGGTATCACCATTCTGGCCAAAAACACCGCCGTTCGTTACCAAAACACCCTGATTAACATCGTCGATACTCCCGGTCACGCCGACTTTGGTGGCGAAGTGGAACGGGTTTTAGGTATGGTGGACGGTTGTATCCTGATTGTCGATGCTAACGAGGGGCCGATGCCCCAAACCCGTTTTGTGCTGAAAAAAGCCCTAGAAAAGGGATTAAGACCAATTGTCGTGGTCAATAAAATCGATCGCCCTAACGTCGATCCTAACCTAGCCGTGGACAAAGTTTTCGATCTGTTTGTGGAACTGGGCGCCGATGACGACCAATGTGATTTTACTACTCTGTTCGCTTCCGGGATGCAAGGATTCGCCAAAGAAAGCCTCGAAGACGAAGACAAAGATATGCAGCCCCTGTTTGAGGCGATTTTACACCACGTTCCACCACCGGCCGGGGACGTTAACAAACCCCTACAGTTGCAAGTAACCACCCTCGATTATTCGGAATACTTAGGACGCATCGTTATCGGCCGCATCCATAACGGCGTAATTAAAGCTGGTCAACAGGCTGCTTTAGTAAAGGATACGGGCGCAATTGTCAAGGGTAAAATAACAAAACTTCTTGGTTTTGAAGGCCTCAAACGGGTGGAACTAAACGAGTCCAGCGCCGGTAATATCGTCGCTGTGGCTGGTTTTGCCGACGCTAACATCGGGGAAACGGTAACTTTAGCCGATGACCCGCAAGCTTTACCCCTAATTAAAGTCGATGAACCGACCCTACAAATGACCTTCTCGGTTAACGATTCTCCCTTTGCTGGTCAGGAAGGCACTTTTGTCACCTCGCGGCAAATTCGCGATCGTCTGATGCGAGAATTAGAAACTAACGTCGCTCTGCGGGTGGAAGAAAGTGATTCTGCCGAGAAATTCCTGGTTTCGGGCCGGGGAGAACTACATTTAGGCATTCTCATCGAAACCATGCGTCGGGAAGGCTACGAATTCCAAGTATCGCAGCCGCAGGTTATCTATCGGGAAATTAACGGTCAACCCTGCGAACCCTACGAATACCTCGTTTTAGATGTACCCGAAGAAGCGGTGGGTTCCAGTATCGAACGTCTCGGCCAACGGAAAGGGGAAATGCAGGATATGCAGACGGGCAGCAATGGCCGTACTCAATTGGAATTCGTGATTCCGGCCCGAGGTTTAATCGGTTTCCGGGGCGAATTTATCCGTCTGAGTCGCGGTGAGGGGATTATGAACCATAGTTTTCTCGAATATCGTCCTTTCTCCGGGGAATTAGCCACCCGTTACAATGGCGTGATTACTGCCTTTGAGGAAGGAGTGGCCACTTTCTACTCCCTCAAAAACGCCGAGGACCGGGGGGTATTCTTTATTACTCCGGGGACAAAAGTGTATAAAAACATGATTATCGGCGAAAGTAACCGGCCGCAAGACGTGGAGATCAATATCTGCAAAACTAAACAGTTAACTAACCATCGTTCCGCCACCGGGGATGAATTGGTTCAGTTACAATCCCCCGTGGATATGAGTCTCGAACGCGCCCTCGAATACATTGGACCAGATGAGTTGGTGGAAATTACCCCGAAATCGATCCGTCTGCGTAAATTACCGGTGAAAAAGTTAGCCAAACGTTAATCGGTTTTGACAAAATCCGGCGGCAATTTTGCCATGGCCGTTGCTGCTAAAAGGGGCTGCAACGGCTCGAAAATGATCGGTAATTGGTTATGATTGAGATCTAACAAAGAAATCCACTCAGATTTTCAACAAAACTGAGATGATAGAAAAAAGTGCCTTGAGTTTGAGGGTAAAGAATCTGCTGTGAGCTATTCTGCTACTTTGATGCGACATCCGATGTTTCCCGCCGCGTCGGACAGCAATCGTCTGCGTCTCTTTTCGGGATCCGCTAATGTATCTCTCGCCCAAGAGGTGGCCCGTTATCTGGGTATGGATGTGGGGCCGATGATTCGTAAACGTTTCGCCGATGGTGAATTGTACATCCAGATTCAGGAATCGATCCGGGGCTGTGATGTCTATTTAATTCAACCCTGTTGCAATCCCGTCAACGATCATTTGATGGAATTGTTAATCATGATTGATGCCTGTCGTCGTGCTTCTGCCCGACAAATTACCGCCGTAATTCCCTATTATGGTTATGCTCGCGCCGATCGCAAAACCGCCGGCCGGGAATCGATCGCCGCTAAACTGGTGGCTAATCTGATCACGGAAGCGGGGGCAAGTCGCGTGTTGGCCATGGATTTGCATTCGTCCCAAATTCAAGGTTATTTCGATATTCCCTTCGATCACGTTTACGGTTCCCCAGTGGTGGTGGACTATCTTCTCAGTAAAAAATTACCCGATATCGTGGTGGTTTCTCCCGATGTGGGTGGGGTGGCCAGGGCGCGGGCTTTTGCCAAAAAACTCAGTGATGCGCCCCTAGCAATTATTGATAAACGCCGGCAAACCCATAATGTGGCGGAAGTGATGAACTTGATCGGCGATGTTAAGGATAAAACGGCGGTTTTAGTCGATGATATGATCGATACGGCTGGTACGATCGCTCAAGGGGCGCAGTTACTGAAAGCCAAAGGGGCGCGGCAGGTTTATGCTTGTGCCACCCATCCGGTTTTTTCCGGTCCTGCGATCGAGCGTTTATCCAGTGGCATAGTCGAGGAGGTGATCGTTACTAACACGATTCCCGTCCCACAAGACCATTTTTTCCCGCAACTGAAAGTCTTGCCGGTTGCCCCGATTCTGGGTGAGGCCATATGGCGCATCCATGAGGACAATTCCGTGAGTAATATGTTCAAATAGATGGCCGAATCCCCCTAAAACTAGGGGGAATTTTTATATTGATTTTCTTGACGTTAATTCTGATTTGTGGCAGCGTCGGGGTTGTCAAGTCCTCCCAGACGATTGAAGGGCCAAAAACGCACCACGGCGCGACCGATTAAGTTTTCCCGAGGAACGAAGCCCCAAGCGTGGGAATCATAACTATTATTGCGATTATCGCCCAAAACCAGATATTGATCAGGGGGAACTGTCACCGGCCCGAAAGTATAATTAGGTTCTTCGGCAATATAGTTTTCCGCTAAAACTTTACCGTTGACGTAAACTAAACCGTTTTTGACTTGCACCTTATCCCCCGGCAGTCCAATCACCCGTTTAATAAAAGCATCCTGAAAATTTTGAGCTTTTAGAGCGGCTGTCGGACTAAAAACCACTATATCACCCCGTTCTGGCTTATGAAAATGATAGCTAACTTTCTCGATAATTAGGCGATCGTTAATCTGGAGAGTGGGTTCCATGGAAGAAGAGGGAATATAACGGGCCTCGGCCACAAAAGTGCGGATGCCAAAAGCCAAAATTCCAGCCGTGACAATGGTTTTAACTGCTTCTAGCCAAGGATTTTCTTGGGGTACGGGAGGGGGAGAAGGTTTTTCGGATTTATGGTTCAAGCTTTCAGCCATAGAATTTTAACTTTTGAGAAGGATTAAGCTAATGCGCTCTTTAATTTTTTAGTTTAGTGATAGTAGCAGCGTAGATAATATTTTAAGACAATTTTCCCACACATACCGGATCACTGTTAATTTGTCAAGGCCCCATTCTGCTGCCGGAAGGGGAATTTCCTCGGGGGTAGAAAACGGTAAGATTAGTCTATCAAAAAGAAGAGTTTTTCGCCACTATTAAAGTAAAAGCTTGAGAATTCGAGGATTAGACTGGTATCTCCCTTAAAAGTCGCTTCTACATCACTACTTAGACCCAATTTCTAAATTCCTGACAGACATAGAGCTTCTAAAATCCAAGACTATCCCGTTAAATACCCGATAGTGTCATTGGATAAACGATTTAAAAGAGCATCGAGTTTATCTCTTAAAGCATCAAGAGATTCAAAAGTTTCCCATGCCAGAAAATTTTTCAGGTACAGCCAAACTCTCTGTTGCGGGGTTAACTTCAGGACAACAAGAAGGTTGATAAAACAAGATAATATTGTCGGGAATTTCTAAGTGTCCCGCCATATGTGCAGGAGCGTTATCTACTTGTAAAATATGTAATTCATTGGGAAAAGCTTGCGATAGTTGTAATAGATGTTCTCCGAAATAATCCCCATCTAGAGGGGAGAATTCATAGAAGAAGCTTCTGCCCTGTCGAGGCTCTACAGCCCCGTACAGCCAAAAGCATTAGAAGTTATATTGAAAATTACCAATCGGCTTAACTCCGAAAAGAGTTATTTTATTCCGAGCAATAGTGTGACAACCAAATCTACTTTCATCCTCGCACCAAAAACTTACTTTCTCGTAATGCTTTACTTTCTCGCTTTCCCTGTCTAGTAAAGCTTTTAGTCGTTTAGATAGGTTCGCTTTCAACTCATCTACTTCGCCAGGTAATTGTCTCTGATTTCGTGGTCTAGGTACTTTTAATTGAGCTTCCTAATTCCTGTCTAACGAGACGATAAACTGTTGTATAGCTGACGGAAATTTCTCGAATGACCGAGAGCCAAAAATAAATCTCTTTATAGCTGGTAAAACCCACTGGGTCTTTTAATTCGTTTTGTAAAAGAGCGACTTCTTCTACCAAAATCTTTTTCGGTCTTCCTGGTGGGTTTCCTTCAGATAATAATCGCTCGATTCCTCCTTTTTTTGTAGAAACTTACTTAACCAGCGATGGATTGTTCTTTCCCCTCGTCCCATTAATACCGCTAAATGGCGAACCGTCTCTACCTCCCCCATCTTCAAAAAATATAAGGACTGTACTTTAGCGTAGGCTAAACTACTTTTTTGTTGTTTCATTAATTCTTTTAAATCTTCTACTGACTCAACAATATCAATTTCGGGTACGACCAGCATCGCCAATTTATCCACTTAATCATCTTTTCTATAAGTATGCCATAGTTTTTGAAATTTGGTATGAGTCCAAAAACGATCTAAATCGCGACTAGCGGCGACTAAAAAGCTATTTTCGCCGATAAAAGATAATGCTCCCACGGGAACAGATAAAATTGGGGCTCTCCCAGGTTTGGTGGGTAAAATGTATTCTAAGATACATTTCTCCTAGCGAGGGGGTGGAACTAACCACAAAGACACAAAGAACACGAAGATTGATCGATCCTATGTGAGTTAAACTTATCACACAGAACCTAGAAGAGCCAAATTGGTGCTTGGTTATCCTGTCCTAAGACTCCAATTAAGGCCGAACGCGCACCCTTTTCAAATCCTATAGTAATCATAGCAATTACGGCTCTTCGGTTTGTGTTATGCAATGGACTGGGGTTATAGGGGATGTAACCCTTATGTAGAAAGGCATTTGGCGATTTTTGTCAATTGTTTTTCATCTAAAGCGAACTCATCAATTAAGTCTCTTGCCAGATAAGGATTTAGTCAATTTATGCCCCCCTATCGAACCATACCAAGTAACGAAGAGCCGCAATTACCGTCGGTTGGATTGATCCAAGGAAACCCCACAAAAAGCCATGGCAGGAGGAGAATAGCGTTCGCTCATTCAGACGGATTGAGGTTTTGGCTGTTGGGTTTCGTTTTCCCCCTAAAATTGAGAGGTTTTCTTTAACCTATTGATTCGCTCAACCCGAGAAAAAGGACTAGACCGCGCCTAATTGCCGTAGGATTTCCATAACCTTTTCATAGGCCGCAGCGTTTCCTTGCTGGCGGAACAGTTCGGCGGCTTGTCGGAAATCTCTTACCAAGAGTTGGCTGAATATCGGTGTAAGTTCTGCTAAAAAATGGTTTTGGGCTTTTTTTGCCCAAAAAGTGGCAGAAACAATGGCGAAGAGTCCTGCTTCACAGTGTAAGAGGTTATTCTGTTATTCTGAGTTGCCCTGCTGACGACCGACTCCTAACCCCATCAACAAACTTTTTCAGCAAATCCTATGTAACAAATTGTTTCAGTTTAGTATTTATATTTAGTAGCCGAGCCTAGAATGGTTGTAGGTCTAAACGAGGATAGTTTTGAAACTCCTTGTGGATGACTTGCTTGAGTTAATTGTTGGATTATATATCTGGATTGACTCAAAATTGGTGGCGCAAAAAATCTCAGATACTTTCATCATCTTCTTGGTAGCGAGGTGAGGTACTGACTGGAAGAAGGGCAAAGGGGGAGTGAGTGTTTTCGTTTTTTTGTCTCTCTATACAAATTGAGGATAGATTTATATGGATACTAAAATATTATTTCTTAATCTCTCGAACGATGATGATAACTTTAGCAAATATCGTCAAGAAATGTTGGGAACGATAGAAAATTTATCAAACAATGATAAATCAATCGAACTCGAAATATACGAAAAAGATCAGGCTAAAGAAAAACTATCTTCTACTAATCTGAGTGATATCGATCTTTTGATTTTATGGGTTGATAGCGAACATTGTAATGACTGGATTTACTTTAGCGAAAAGATAGAGAAACAGAACCAGATTTTGGGATTTTTTGTCATTTTTGGAATTGAAGAAGACCAGATAAAAGATAATATGGAAAAAGCGATGATGAGGAACATATATCCTTTCATTTGTCCAATAAATTATACGAATTTTAAAGCATATCTACAGGCAGTTGTATCGGAAATAAAATATAAAAAATCTCTGGAAAAATTTAAGCAGGATATATGGAGAACTGATAACTTAGATTCTTTGGTCAATAGGGCTTTTGAATATTTAAAAAGGGATCCAGTCGGGTATGATAGGGCTAGTATCTCATTAGTTGATAACCGAACTGAAGAAGGTAATCGATATTTATTTAGGTATGATCCTCAACCAGATTACGATCAACAAAGTAGAGCCAGTTATCGTGCTGATCGAAAGCTTCAGAAAAGTATCGAAAAAGACAAGCTAATCAAGAATGTTGATAGAGACACAGTATTAATCATAGATAAGATTCGAGACAAAGACAAAGAAAAGGAACTAGATAAATTAGGTTGGACGCAAGAGGCTGCAACAGAGGATATTATTTCTTGGATTGGATTAGCGGCCAAGTATCAAAATAGGACAATAGCTATTATTACTCTCGATCAAACACAGGGAAAACCTTATGAACCGTCAGACTACAGACTTAGAGAATTTCTTAAAGATTTTGGTAGAATTTTTGCCCAAGCGATCGTAGAATTCTTCAAAAAAAGAAATCAAGAAGTCTTTGAAGAAATTATTAATGAAATGGGAGATGACTTAGAAAGCGAAGTTCTGATTACACAAATACTGCAAAAATTGAAAAATAAGCTCGGTTGCGATAACTGCAATTATTTTTCGGTAGCTTATGACTCTGACAAAAAGGAAATATTTCTTAAAGAATATGCTTCTGCTAAAGGTATTTTTTCCAAAAAAACAGAAAAAAGTACACATCCATTTAAAAAAGGTGTCGGGATTGTCGGTGCTGTGTTAAAGGATGGTAAAAGTAGAATTGTTCCTCACGCTTTTGAAGATGAAAATTTTGTTCCAACCCTCAAACACCCTGGTGATAAACTTTCTTTATTAGCGGTTCCGGTGATACCAATCAATAACAAAAATAAACCTAATCGTATAATTGGGGTGATTTGTTGCTATAAGAAAAAACCAGATTATTTTACTGTTTACGATCGAGACTTGATCGAAAATATTGCTCTCAGTGCCGCTACAGTTATTGAGCGCACACAAACTTTAGAATTCTCGAACGAGATTAGTTCAGAAATGGCTAAATTGGTGGTCAATCCAGACAAAACAAAATTACTTAGCCAAATTTGTGATTATGCGTTACAAGTTACAAGTGCAGGTTCGGCTAGTATTCATCTGCTTAAACATTTAGGTAATAATCAATATCGAGCTACGGGAGAACATTATACTTATCCACCTGGAAAAGAATCACCCCCTCGCTTAGAAGGAGAAAATACTGGTACTACTTTTCAAGCGATAAAGCTAAACAAAACTCTAGAATTTTCTAGAGAGAATGATAAGTTAGTTCTAGTATCTTCAGAGCAACCAGATAAGATAAGTGTTACTCCCGCTCCAGAACATCCGGACGTCAAATACAAGCTAGTTGTTCCCCTGAAAATCGCCGATGAAAAACAGAAAGAATGCCTTGTGGGAGCATTATACTTAAATAAATATTCGGAAGAACCATTTTCCCAAGTTGAAAAATTTGCCGTGAAGCTATTCGCTAGTCAAGCGGCCAGCATTATCAACGATCAGAACATTTTATTGGAAAATACCTTCAGATCTAAGGCTCTCGAAGATTTTGCTGAAGCTATTCAAAACATAGCTACAACAGATAATACAGATAAATTGTTAAAAGATGTAGCTGAATATTCCTACTCACTGGTAAAAGATGATCTTAGATTTTTAGGCTATCCAAGTTGTTCTAATCTTGAGAAACAACAGGAAACTGAACAACAATGGAATAATTATGTATCAATACTATCTGAATTATTTAGCTATGTGGTAATCCGTAATACTAAAGGAGAGTGGCAACTTAAAGCCAATTGGCCTATGTATTCTTTGACGGGATATTTTGACTCAAATAAATCAGAAGGCATCTCAAAAGAAATTGAAAAGAGGAAATCTAATATTTTTACCCATGATGGTTCTGAAGTTGAAGGAGAAAACCAGAATGATGGTGATATTTTGAAAAAATATGCCTTAAAAGATACCTCTCATTCGCTTTTAGCCGTACCCATAAAAGACAAGGACGAAAGGATAATTGGTGTGATTTGTCTCGAACATTCTCAACCTTATGCTTTCAAGGAATTACATCAGGAGGTTATTGAACATTTTGCTGGACAGGTGGCCATTGCTTTTCAAAAGAAAAACTTTGTGAATCTTTTAAGTAATCACAACAAAATTCTCGAAAGTCTTCACACATCTCTCCATAAAATAGTCCGAGAATCTCCTAAAAATATGCTATATAAAGCAGTTTCTGAGACTCGTGAAGCTTTAAAAGCTGAATCGGTTATTGTAATTCCATATAAGAAAAATATGATTAGCCAAGCATCTTTTTCCATAGATATAGATGACGTTGTACCTACTCCAGATGAAGATTTAAGCAGTTTCATCAAAGCTTTTGAAGAAATATCTTCAAATGTATACAATAGCAGACCTGCACAATGGTTAGAGCCAAATAAAACCAGAAAAGAACAACAAGAACTTTTAGAAAAATTATCTATCTCTCATGGATTGTGTCTGCCATTTTCTGCTGGTTCTAGTAATAAAATAGGAGTTATGTGGATACTATTCTCTAAATCTCTTGATCGAGATCAAAGCGAGAAAGAGACTTACACATATACACTGTATGCTAATCAGATCGCTTTAGCCTATGCTAACTCTATGAAATTTGAAGAATTAAAATATAAAAGTGAAAAAGACCTATCGAAAGAGATAGATGAGGATCACAAACGTGTAAGATGGCAAGCGGGAGCATGGTTTTTAGGATCAATACTAGCTTCAATTGCTGGATTTTCTTTGATTGGTTTTGGTATCTACGATTTGTCGAAAAATAATCCGGGCTTTCTAAGTAGTGGAAGTGCGGCTATTTTTAGTGGTATAGTTCTAGAAGCCGTGACAGTGTTAACTTTTAATCAAGGTAAAGCTGCTAATGAGCGTTTGGATCATTATCATAAAGAGCTTTACAACACTGGTCAGTTAAATATTTTACTATCAGCGACGGAACAACTGGAACCAGAGATTGCCTTAGAAGAAAAACGAAAAATTATTCAGTCTGTTGCTAATTCTTGGTTAAAATCACCCGATGAAACTAATAACAGTGAAAAAACTCAAGAGGTTAAGAGCGAGAATACACAAAATAAAACATGATCAAGGGATGTGGGTTATAGCGAATAATCCGATTAAGCGATGATTTGCAGAAGTGATGATCACCTAACCCCTCCTCAACTTACGATTTCACTCCCAGATTAAAGAAAATCGTTCCCCGACGCACAGAATTTTCACTACCTTGGCTGCTAATAGCAAGAGAACGCAGATTATTAAATAAAGGCTTAATCGATAATTCTAACACCCGCACGATCGGGAATTTTGCCTCGATTACCGGTTGCAATTGTCGTCAATCGACGTAAAAATAACCATCATTTTCTGCGGGTAAAGCAGTAATCGCCTGTCGAAACTTACCACTACTTAAGATGGGGTTTTTCTGTGCAGATAAAGCTAAACCCATCGCTTCCACAGAACTAGCGATAATTTCATAATTATCGACCCTAGTATGCACTCCCGTTACGATCGTCTCTAGTTGCGCTTTTCCTCCCGGGACCGCCGTGGTTAACTTTGTCCAAGCTGTCATCCTTTTAACCACATTATAGCCGCGACTGCGGGCCAACTCATCCAAATGCTCGATCGCACTGTCCACCTCTACCCCCATCACCCGTTCCCCTACAAAAACACTATCGGGTTCCATCCCTAAAAACGTCTTCAGGCAAATTTAAACCTAAAGGCGACTGGAAACGGTTTAAGACCTGTGTTATTAATTCCTGTAGGGGGTGGTGATTCGGTAGTAGTGATGGTGGCTTAATCCTTTGCTTTGCTGTGCATTGTAGTCATGGATAAAATACCAAAGGGTTCCCCAAGGTGATTATCCATTTTTTTAGAGAAAGATAGACTCCCTCTCACCAGTCGAGAAATCCTTTGTCAGGTAATTATTTTTATTAGTCAATATTCTACACAACTCAGGCTAGATAAGCAAGATAGCTTACCGCTACTATCGGATCACTACCTAGCGGCTAATTCATCGGCAATAAGAAACTCCCCCGCTCTTTGAAGGCTTGAAATAGCCAAATCTTGAAGCCTTTGTCAAAAATGAGCTTATTTTTTAGACAAATTACTGCATTTTTAACATCCATTCTACCGCGCGTTCATACAGTTCTAAATTACCAGTTTTTATCAAAGCATTAGCGGCTTTTTGCAAATAGTTAAGGCTCCCTACTCGACTACTAGGATTTTTATCATCGTAGGTGGCAAGAGCCAAGTTATAATAAGCTTCGCCATAATTGGGACGATAAGTAATTGCTAATTGATAATCCGCAATCGCTCCCTTCTTATCGCCCATTTTTTCCTTAACTAAACCTCGATTATAGTAAGCTTCAGCATAGTTAGACTGGAGAGCAATAGCCATATTTAAATCCTCCAAAGCACCAGTATTATTTCCCAAATCAAAGCGAATAACTCCCCGGTTATTATAGGGGATTGGGTTATTGGAATTCAAGCTGATTGCCCTATCTAAATCCTCTAAAGCACCCTCTTTATCACCAGTTTGTCGTCGAATAATACCACGATTATTATAGGCGATCGGATTCTCCGATATTCTCGGTGTTATTTGTACATTATCGGGAATAGTAGCGGTATCAGTGCGTGCATTTCCCCGATTACTATACACTGTCACATCGATAGGACTAATGCTCAAAGATTGCAGATAATCTGTAATTGCTCCTTGATCATCTCCCACGTCAGCGCTACTATTACCACGACTATAGAAAATTCTCGCATCGCGGGCTTTTTGTAGAAATACATTATAATCCTCGATCGCTCCCTGTTTGTCCCCTTTTTCAAAACGCGCATTGGCCCGTTTATGATAACCTTCTGGATCGTTAGGATAGGCAACTATATAAGTAGTATAATCTCTTTCGGCTGCGGCAAAATTTTTCAAAGCAAAATAAGCATCTCCCCGCGCTTGAGCATGACAATAGATATTATAATTAGGACGAAAATCGGTTTCTCTGGAGTTATAAAAATAATTTTTGTCGGCAGATTCTTGGATATTTTCGCTACAGACAGAGCGAGAAGTAAAACTAGGTGTATTAATCCGATCATCTTGGGCTAAGGCAATATTATAATTATCTACTGCCTCCTGATAACGCCCCAATTTATACAGCACTAATCCCCGATGATAGTGAGCGGCTGCATCATGACGATTTCGTGCCACTGCCGCAGTAAAATCCTCTAAAGCTCCTGCGTATTCTTGATATTTATTGGCTCGCATTAACCCGCGATATACATAGGCTTTTGCGTCTTGAGGTTGCAGATAAATTGCTTCGTTATAATCTTGAATTGCCCCTTGATTATTGTTGAGTCTTAGGTGAGCATAACCCCGTTTAAGAAATGCTCTAGAATGGGGAACTTTATCGTAGTTGGGATTAATACGGATGACAAGTGCTAAATCTTTGATAGCTCCATTATAATACTCGATCGCTGTTTGATATCCTTCGGGGGAATTATTTGATAAATTGGCTAATTCGACTTCCTCGTCAGCCATTTCAATTTGTATTCTGGCACGGTTTTGATAACTGCTAGGAGCATTCTTGGCTAAAAATAATTTAGGTGAGCATTTTAAAACGATTTTATAATCCTTAAAAGCCTTTTGTTTTTTCCCTATCTTTTCTAAAGCTATGGCCCGATTATAATAGCCTTCAATTAGATCGGGTTTGTATGAAATGGCCAGATCATAATCTTTGATAGCCTCTGCATAATTTCCCCAGTAAGAGTATAGCTGTCCTCGATGATAATAGCCGCGATAATCTTCAGTTTCATAACCGATGAAACGCCGGTAATAATCTAAAGCCAAGGATTGATGATTGAGCAAAGATGCAATAATTGCTAGGTTAAAGTAAACTTCGCTTTTATTGGGATTATATTTAAAGGCTTGCTGAAAATCTGAGCGGGCAGCTTCTAATAATTTTAGCTGATGCTGATCCTTGGCCATGGCTAACTTTAACACACCTCTTTGGTAATAGGCTTCAGCTAGTAACTGTCTATCTTTGAAGGCGGGAGCATGATAATTACTATACCAAATGTATTGACTAAAATCATCGATCGCACCCTTTTGATCGTTGATTTTTTCTCGGGCCATTCCCCGTTGAAGATAAAGTTTAATCGTACCCAGATCGCTAGGATAGACTCGCAGAGTGGCCGAATAATTAGCAATTTCTCTTTGGAGAGCATTAGTATCAACCTCTTCCCTAGAAATGACAGGACATTGTAGGTTTTCTACTGCTTTAACTGAGCTAATTTCTAAACTAAATAATCCCCAAAACAACAGGGGAGACAATAAGAATATTTTTCTAAAAAGCTTGACATTTAAACTATTTTGTGCTATGGGGGTGGGAATAGCTTGATCTGTCAGGGTTTTAGCGATTAAAGATTGTTGTGGCATGATGATTAAAAAAATTTGTAGTAAGGTCAAATCTGAATTGCATCACTATTCGATCATATTTGATAAAATACATCAAATGGGGTTCGATAGTCAAGATATTTTCGGGAATGATTGTTAATTGACTCCACAGCTTTTGCAGCTTCCTCTCGTTGGCTCTCTAGACTGGTTATGGCAAATTAGTAGTTTTAATGAGCTTAAAAACTTAGATAGTATGGAATCGAATAAGGCCAAAATATTTTTTGTTAGAATTAATATCCTGCAAAAGTAAGTTCTCGATCCGCTATCGGGTCAAAATATCTAAAAGCACAGATAAATTTGACATCATCTTCGGTTTTATGGGTAGGATAGTTGTCTCTTGTCTTTTTTCTCCTCCTGTCTCGGATTTTCCTCACCTAACGGAAGATTTTTGATTTTTACAGGAGAGCTTTTGATCTCAAACAGCCAAACTAACTCGATAAAATAAAAATTAATGGCAGTAAGGAGATAAAATTTATGGCTGGGTCAAAAAACTGGGATTTTCAGAGATTTTGGCAAACTCTGGACTATTTTGATAGTATTCCCCTCTGGAGTTGTCTGCAAAAACTGCTCGGTTTCGGGGAAGATAAAAAAATTCAGCTAACAAATGAGCAAGGCATGAAGACTATTTTAGTCATTGGTGGTGAAAACGCGATCGGTAGAAAGGTAATCGCTCAACTACAGCAGCAAAACTATCAAATTCGCGCTTTAGTCGATAATATCGAGTCTGCACGTCAATTATTTGCTGAAAATGTCGATTTATTCGCTCTGCAAACCCCGCAATTGTTCATGGGGATTGATGAGATTATCTACTGTCAAGGAGAGAATAACCGCCATAGTTTAGCTAATTTACTTGATTTACTGAAAAATGCCGGTATAACCGCTGAAAAAACCCTCTTTGACTTTAGCAATCCCAGCAGTGATATAAAAGAAATCTGGGGTGCGGTGGATGATGTGGTAATGGGAGGAGTGAGCGAGAGTCAGATAACCCTAACCGGAGGACGCGCTCTCTTTTCCGGTATCGTTAGAACTGAAAATAACGGCGGTTTTGCCTCAGTTCGCACCAGAAACCTGAATCCTCCCCTAAATTTATCTAACTACGAGGGAATAGAATTACAGGTACAAGGGGACGGAAAACGCTATAAATTAATTCTGCGTTGTGAAGGACGTTGGGACGGCATCGGTTACTGTTATTCTTTTGATACACTTGATCGCACTTGGCAAACGATTTCTATTCCTTTTGGCGATTTAATCCCAGTGCTGCGGGCCAAAACCCTGCGGGAGGCAGCACCCTTTGATAGCAGTAGCGTCTATGCTTTGCAGTTAATGCAGAGTAAATTCGAGTACGATGGGGCTTTAAATCCCCGTTTCTCTCCGGGGTTATTTGCTTTAGAAATTGTCACAATTAAGGCCTACGGTGGTAAAAACCGCTTAATTATCGTTAAGGAAGGAGAAATCGCCGAAAAAAGCCTTTTAGATGCCAGTGGTTATCCCTACGAAGCGATCGATTCTAGCCAGATTTTCGCTAAACTTAATTAATTTAAATAAGCTTGCATCTCAAGTTAAACTACAGAACATCGGGTTAAGATCATGACTATCGGGAGCATAATTAAGGAGGTATGTTCATGAGTGAACAGAATCCCTACGAACAACTTGGGGTTACTGAAGAATCCTCTTTTGAAGAAATTCAAGAGGCCAAACAAAGACTGGTGCAACAGTATCAGAATGATAGCAAAATTGTCGAATCGATCGAGGCGGCCTACGATTCTGTCCTCATGGATCGACTGCGGATGCGACAGGAAGGTAGGATTAAAGTACCCGATCGCATTCGTTTTCCCGAACGTCTGACGATTCCGGTGGAAAGTAAACCAGTTACTAGCAGTAAATCTCCTAACTGGTGGCGAAGCTCAATCGATACACCTTCTGCACAGGATATCGGTGTACCAGCAGTGATTTACGCTTGTTTAGGAGCAATAACGCTGTTAGTTCCCGATCCCAGTGGCTCCCTTTTACCGCTGCTCTTAGCTTTTGGCGTTTTCGTTAATATCTATTTTTTCAACCGCAAAGAAAAACGTTTTGGCCGCGCCTTACTATTCACTCTCGCTGGTTTAGTGCTAGGAGTCGCTCTGGGAGCGGGATTAGCCAGTTTAGCGGCCAAGGCTGATTTGAATATTTTCGGTGATCGCCAAATTTATGCGCTCATCACTTTTCTGATCTTTTGGGTGATTAGTAGTTTTTTCCGTTAACCGAACGCTCGTAGGGATCCTAAGATCACGTCCACTGCTTCCCCAAGGTTATTGACGATATAATCAGGCTCGTAGCTCTCTAAACGGGAACGGCTGCGAATCCCCGATAATACGCCAATAACCTTGATATTTTGGCTCTTAGCGGCGGCAATATCCGCTTCCGTATCCCCCACCACCCAAGTGTCGGCAGCCGCCGGCAGTTCTTTAGCGGCCTTAGCCATAAGCAGGGTTTTGTCGCGCACGTCGTTGGTTTTGGTGTAATTGTTATTTAGACAATAACGACGATTAGCGGCGAAAAAACGACCGATATCGTGGCGATTAAAGGCGTGATCTAGCTCAGATACCCGCCGCATCGTCATCACGACTAAATCGATCTTTAAATCTTGGATTTTCTGGAGAGTTTCCAAAGAACCAACCACCGGGCGATCGTGGACAAGATAGGGTAAAGTATGGACAGTTTGACGACGAAGATGGGCAAATTTCCGGGCCTGATCTTCATCTAATCCTGACATTTCCCCGATACGCTTCTCAGAAACCTGATCCCGTTTTAGCTGCCAGAACTCCGCTTTCGATAATTCCCCGATAATTTGACCTTTATAGGCGGTTTTCTGTAAACAGTATTGATAAACTTGGTAATATCGCTCCGATACGTCCATTATCGGGCCGTCAAAGTCGCTAATTAGTCTCAACATCGTTCTAATACTTCTCGCTTTATTAATTTTTATATACAAGTTACCCTAGAGTCTTGACAATGACAAGAGTTTTGTCAGGAAAAAAATTAGGGATGAGGGAAGTGGGGTGTGGGGTGTAGGCTGTGGGGTGTGGGG
>NZ_JADEVX010000297.1:0-3456 GCF_015207925.1 Microcystis sp. LEGE 00066
TAAAAATTTTGTTAGAATTTCATCCAGATTTATGAGTTGAAATCGATTTTTCATGGACAAAGTTCTTAAAACCTGTCTATCTCCAGCGTTGGATGATAATTATCTGTCAAAAAATAATGCTTCTACACAAGTTCTCTATTTAAATAAGAGAATTTTATCTGAATTTTTTTCAAAATGAGAATTGCTGTTTAGAATTACACACCCTTGTCGAAAGTGTCCAAACCGCCCAAACTTTGCCCTATTTTATCTATCGTCTGATTCGCGGTGCTTATATCTTCGAGAATCTTGCCTATTTAGAATTGCGCTATACTCCCTACTATCGCACCGACGAATATTTGAACCAGACAGAGCGAATCGAGCAAATGCGATCAATTGTCGAGATCGTTGGTCAAGCCTCGAAAATGAGCGAATATCCGATTATTACCAGTCAAATTCTCTGTATGCACTCGCGACTTCCCTACGAAGTCAACAAAGCGATCGTTGATCTGGCCCTAGAGATGAGAGAATACGTCTGTGCGATCGATATTGCTGGAGGTGATTCCTACTACCAAACTCGACTAGAGGAATTTGCTGGTTTATACAGTCATGCCAGGGAAGAGGGTTTAAATACCACCGGTCATCTTTATGAAACAAAGAACGGTTGTTATCCCCAATTACTGCCCTATCTGCAAAGAATTGGTCACGGTATTCAAATTCCCCTACAATACCCAGAATTGCTGCCGGAAGTTGCCCGTCGTCATCAATGTTTAGAAGTCTGTCCCACCACCTATTTAAAAACTGGCACCCTCGAAAGTTTATCGCAATTAAAGATAGTCTTTGATCGCTGTTTTGAAGCGGGGGTTGATATTGCTATCTGTACCGATAATGCTGGTTTACACAATGTCCGGCTGCCCTTCGAGTACGAGAATTTACTCACCCTAGATGTGATCGATTTCCGACAATTACAAGCTTGTCAAGATGCGGCTTTTCGCCATGCTTTTGCCTGGCCCTATAGTCAAAAACCCTCCTCACTTTTAACCGGTTTGTTATCAGTAGATAATCCCAAATTACCGGTTTATCAGTAACACAATTAACTATAGTTTGGGTTAAGCAAATTCTTTACCGCTCCCGAACTATAGCGTTTTTCCACTCTCCTGCATCGGGTTTCGGGAATTCTACTGAATCTTGATTAAACTCAAGCCAAAGAGAGTATAAGTACACAGAGAACCGAGACCGAACATCAGGGAACGAGCGATCGGGATATTAATGATATAAAAAAGGGAAAATAGAAGCCGGAGGATCACAAAAGCGATCGCACAGTTAGCAGCCAGGGGTGAGGAGACTCCTGTGACGTAGGCCATGATAGCGGCGGCACTATAGATCATAAAGGTTTCAAAACCATTTTGATGGGCCCAAGTTGCTCGTTTGGCGTAGTATGGGAGTTGATCGAACATTGCCCGGGGAGCGGAGGTATTGTAACCCACCTTAGCTCTAGCGTAGGCCACCAGCAGAAAAGGTAGATAGACAGAGATAGCGGCAGCCACTATCGAATAGAGAAGAATGGCACTGACGGAGAGATTCATCGCTGAATTTAGTCAAAATAAAATAGGGTAACTAGCTTGCGTTGATCTTCTGCTTCCGCGCAGGTTTGCAAAAGAGTCTGACTGTCGTGGAAAGCAAAACAGATTAACTGTTGACAACGATTGATAATCTCCCGATTACAGAGGCTGCTGGCTTCCCCTAGGGATAGATGGTCATTTTCGGGACATTCCACCAGATGGATAACCTGCTGAAGTTGTTCTTGGGATTCCAGGGGCTGGCGATCGAGACTTTGGGGTAAGATCACGGTTAACAGATTAGGATCTGCCCGCATTGCCCCCTTAATGACGGCGGAATTGGTTCCCGTCGCCCCGGAGGTCATAATCCGATTGCCCGCCAGCACGAGGGCATAGGCCATCATTTCGATCAATTGCTGGTGTGTGATGGGAACGTGACGGGAACCCAATAAGGCGACGCGCTTAGAACCGGTCTGCTGAATGGCGGCTAGTTCTTGAGCTAGAGTGTCTAGGGTGTTAGTGGTATCTACAGATTGACTCAAAGACTTTTACTGCAAATTCGGACTGATTAACCGTCCGTTATTGTAGCATCGAATTGTCATGATTGGAAATTTGGCCCAAAAAACCCCAGATGCTCATCGAGGTGTCCTTTCTGTGGCAGTCTCCTTGAGCCGTCAGAAATTGTTATTGGTGGGGAAGTGCCTCTAGATTCTGCGGTAAGATAGGTGCATAGACGATATTTACCCCAGAGCCATGACCACTTCTCCTGTTCCCCAAGGGGACGATTTCAGCGATCGCCCAATCCGTCCCGTACAGTATCGGGATTTGGAAGACATTGAAGCTTTAACCCTGGATGACTTCGATGAGGATATTGATCGTCGCGCCCAAAATTTCCGCACCCAGGTGCAGCAGGTGCGGCCTTGGTTTGGGTTGTTTAAAATTCTCAGTTTTTTTCCCAATCCTCTCCAACACCGTTTTCATGTCTATGTGGCCGAGTCCTTGGCTAATCAGGGAGAAGAAGGGAAAATTCGCGGGGCTATCCAAGTCACTCCTTTTAATAGTAGTCGCAGCACTTGGCGGGTGGAACAGGTGCGGGTGCATCCAGGGGAGTCTTTAGGCGAACCCAAGGGCATCGGGGCGCAATTACTGCGTTATTGTCTAGAAACGGTTTGGGAAGCCCGCACCTGGGTGTTAGAGGTTAATATCAATCAAAAGGACAGTTTGGCACTTTTCCGGCAACACGGTTTTCAGCCTTTGGCAGAATTAACCTATTGGTCTTTACCGCCGCAATTATTACAGGAATTGAGCAAACAAGAGGCAGATTTACCGAATTTACTGCCTGTGAGCAATGCTGACGCTCAATTGCTTTATCAGTTAGATTGTGTGTCTATGCCGCCGCTACTGCGTCAGGTATTTGATCGCCATATCCAGGATTTTAAAATCAGTTTAGTTGATAGTTTGTTCGGTCGCTGTCAGAGTTGGTGCGGCGGTCCGCAAATTAGTCGCGGTTACGTTTTTGAACCGCAACGAAAAGCGGCGATCGGTTATTTTGAATTAATTCTATCTAATCGGGATGAGCGACCCCATCAAGCGAAATTAATTGTCCATCCCGCCTACACTTGGCTCTATCCTAAGTTATTAATCCAGATGGCCCAGATCACGCGCAAGTATCCCCCTCGATCGCTAGAGTTGATATCGGCTGATTATCAGCACGAAAGACGGGAATATCTGGAACAATTGGGAGCAATCCGCAGTTCCCACACCCTGATGATGTCGCGCTCGGTATGGCACAAAATCCGCGAAACTAAGCCGGAAAATTCCGCCCTAGCAGAAATGCTGCAGGGTTTACAACCGGTGCCGCGAACTCCCATCCCTAGTCGGATGTCTTGGTTAAAATGGCCCAATAATCCCCCCCTAGACT
>NZ_JADEVX010000298.1:0-3425 GCF_015207925.1 Microcystis sp. LEGE 00066
TCGCTCCATACCCCTTTTAATGCTATATATTCTCATTAACCCTTTTAACCTTTGAATTAATTTTAGTTATTATGTACTACTTTAATGGCTTTTTTGATCTGTGACAGTTGAGGGTGCGGAATGTGGGATAAAAGCGAGATAAGTGATTTTCAAGCGGCCAGCAATTGGTCAATTCTCACAACCATAGGATTGAATCTTTTCAGAGGTTTGGGTTTTCTCTCAATAACAGAGGGACAGATGTGGTTAGCTGAACGTTGGGAAAAACTGATAGTTTTATCGACGTAAGAAGCAGAAAAATTAGCTAAATTAACAGGATGTACTCTCAGAAAATTTCAAGAGAGATAGGCTTTTAGTGGCTTGGGAACAGGCTTTATCAATTTATTCATAATAAATATTGGCAGAAGATTAAAGATTAGTTATTATGACTAACTCTTTTGATTAGAAAAAGATAAACTTGAGAATCTTCGGTCAAATTTATTGACTCAAAATCAGCTGTAATTAATTTAAATGAAACAGCCCTAGGACTAAGGGGGGATCTACCCTTATTAAGGGGGGTATCTGATAATTTTTAACGCCTACCTACTTAAGCTCTTGACTATCTAAATTACTCGACTCTCTTAAGGTTGTGGTAGCGAAGAAAAGACCTACGCTATACACCCCAACCAATCGCCCATAATGTGACATGGTGAACATTTTTTAGCCAATATTCAAGGAGGGAAATTGAAGTTGAGAAAAGCGGGATATCTCTAATAAAATTGGCTCTTCTAGGTTCTGTGTGATCTCGCGTAGCGAGCGCGTTGCGACCAGTTTAACTTACCATAGAAGTGATCGATCTTTGTGTTCTTTGTGTCTTTGTGGTTCGTTCCACACCCTCGCTAGGAAGAATGTATCTTATGAATACATTTTACCCACCCAATCCAAGAGAGCCGAAAATTTATCCCTGAAATTCCGTCAAAACCCCATAGATAGCCCAGATAGCCATGGCGCGTAAATAATGACAAGCACGAAAAGTTCCCACCGATGTTATTGCTTCCGGGGTGCGAAATTGTAGGCCATTTTCATAAACTTGTCGCACCACCGCTTCCGTAATTTGCCATCCTTGCTTTTCCATTCCCATTTGTAGTAAAAAAGCCACCAACCCAAAATTAATTCCTACCCAAACTTCCAAGGGATGAGTTGCTTCGGGATTTTCGGGAGTACCATCGGGTTTTAAACCATTGGCCGCCCCAAATTTTCCCCCATGAAACTTGAGAAAACAAGCCTGATAAATCTTACTTAAAGCTGATTGCGTGTATTGATTTTCTACTACATCCGGTAAAGCCAATAAACGGGCATAAAATTGACCGCATAATTGATCAGTCATCACCACATCGGAACCACTGCCACTATCTAAATTATAATATTCTCCATTCCAGAGAGTCTGATGATAAATAGCGCGAGATTGCTGTAACCAACTGGTAAAAATTGCTGTATCTTCTCCAATGATTTCGCCAATTTTAAGCGTCGCTTCTAGGGCCGCTATCCACAAACCACCACAATAGGCACTAATTCCCTGTAAACGCCAATCATCAAAGGTTTGGTCTGGTGCACCAGAATTTTCGGGGATGCCATCGTTATCAAGGTCAAAAGTTTTTAAATATTGCAAAGTCAGGACAATTGACGGCCAACATTCCCGCAGAAAATCCTCATCTTTAGCCCCCGTTAATAAATAATCCCGATAGACTAATAAAACAAAATCACTGCCTAAATCTTTCCAGAGATTACAATCTTGATAACTGGTGTAATTACTCTTTTGCCAAGGGTGTTCATTGGGCGCACCTAAATCGTGGGGAGTGGCATTTTTGGCCTTACGAATGGCACTAGCTTGGTTATATCCAATAATCCGAGGAGTATCGTCACTGCTGGGAATTGCCCTGGCAAAAGCTTCCATCACGGCCTTTTCTAAGCGCGGCCATAACATCAATAACCCAAAGGAACCATAGAGACGCACATCAAGACTTTCATACCAACGATAATCAATACATTCTAAGACCCCAAATTGACCGATGGGATCCTGTTCCGTGGCTGCCGTCCAGAGAGTGCCGCCGTCCGTTAACAGGTATAATTCGTTAAATAAAGCCATTTTAAACCAATCGGCCAGATCGATGCGTTCTAGGATCGGTTTTTGCCAGTTAATAATATTTTCTCGCCATTTATCGCCCTGTTTTAAAGCTGTGCGTACCATCGCCCAGGCATTTTGACCATTGCGACCGAAAAAGTCCGTATAACGACGATAATAGTTAATTCCTTGGGCAAATTCGGTGACGGGTAAATCCCAAGCTAAAATAAAGGGAATTTTGCGAGTTTTCCCCGGACGAATGGTAAAACGAATCGCCATGGCCGTGGCCGTTTGTTTCCCTTTTTCGGCGGGGGTTTCGTCCTCAATATCTGGTAAAGAGCCATTCATGGCGAAATAGTCCCAAACTTCGCCCCCATCGCCGGCAGGGTTCCATTTACCCAGATAAAATACCTCTAGACTCGGATTAGTGATACTGGCAATCGCCATCTGTCCATCCCCTTCGCCAGGGTTTTCGTAATCTCGACGCATTAGACAGCCAACGCGGAAATTATCGACAATCCATTGATTATAATTACCCTCACTTTCCCCCCATTTTGATTGATATTCATAGACGGGACTGCCATCATCTCTCACCTTAACCACTGGGGATTTAATTGCGTTAGTAAACCAACCGATTGTATTTTGCCAAGTCAGCATAATACTAATAGTAATCGGTTTATCGGTGGGATTATGAACCGTCCATTCAAATAGGGCAATAGGATAACTACTTTCTTGATAATTATGCGCCCAAACTGGTGAGAATTGTTCGCAAATTAATTGAGTCTGAAAAACATCTTTGTACTCGTACCAACTGCGGGGATAAAGGGCAGAATATGTTCCCTTTTCGGCAGGATACCACGACCAGCGCGATAACGTTCCATCCTTGGGGCTTTCCGTCGCCATAGCGTAGGCTTGGGCGTTTCCGTCTTCTGTTTGTTCAAAAATGCTAAATTGACAGGCGGCAAGGCTATTAAAACTGTGTTCACCGCCGTCCAGATGCCAGAGGTTAAAGTCACCTTTGGGGGAACGTCCGATGCAACCGGCCCCAAATCCCCCCAGAGGCATCCCATGCCAAGGACCATCATCTAAATTGCTGGCATAGCGGACGCTGTAGGGTTTTTCCCAACCTTTGCCCAGAGGACGTTTCCAAGCAGCGGCGGGAATTTCTGGAAGGGAGACGAGATTAAGCATATATGTTGTTAAGTGGGGTGTCGGGTGTGGGGTGTCGGGTGTGGGGTGTCGGGTGTCGGGTGTCGGGTGTCGGGTGTGGGAAGAATAAATAAAAATAATCTCCTGTCTCCTGTCTCCTGACTCCTGAATACAGACC